>NZ_CAXGSH010000028.1:0-37615 GCF_964012375.1 uncultured Salinisphaera sp. | reverse complement strand
TTGCCGAGCTTGACCTGCCAATGAGGCAGGCGCTGCGCTCGGACGCCTTGCCGCAACGTCTGTGAGGACTCGAACGCGACCCGCGAGAGGTTGTGCAGAGCTTGCCTTGCCGAAGCACCCGTGAAGCCGTCCGTACAAAAATAGCCGATGACGCACTAAAGTTATCGTGCAGGCCAGCCGATAGGTCGCCGTGGACCCGCAGTGCCGACAGGCGCAAAACATGAGTGAGCTCGCGATCGGTACGGCCAACGCCGCCCCACCTGCCGCATCGGCCCAGGCGGCCAATAACCGGCCGCAGTCGGAACAGGGCGGCCAGACCAGTGCGCCGCCGCTGCGGCCGAAGACCGACACCGACGAGTCGAGACAGGTGGAAGAAAAGTCGCGGGTGGCCGGTCTGCAAGCCCAGATTCAGGCCCTGGAACAGCAGCTGCGCTGGCAGATGCAGGCGCTCGAGGTCGCACAGACCCACGCCACCCAGAGCAGCAACGCCGCTCAGGCCGGGGAGGCGAGCGATGTGGCGGCCAGCAGGGCGTCGGACAGCTCCGATGTGCAATCCGCTCGATCGCGGGTTGCCGGTACCCAGGCGTTGCTGCAGGTGGCCAAGACCCAGCTTTCCCAGGTGCTGGTGGATTCGGGGCGGGGGCTGGCCGGCCACAGCGTGGACGTGAAGGTCTGAGTCGAACGGCGCGTTATTGCCGCGGCATGCAGAGGCGCTAATCGTCTTTCAAAAGCGCGGGCAGTTGGGCGAGCACCTGTTTCGAAAAACCCATGCCCACATGGGGGCCGGTGACCCGGATATGGCGGACATCGTCGCTGAAGCGATCGATACAGGCCTGCCACGCCACCACGCCGTCGGCTTCGCTGTAAATCGCGCGCACCGGACGTTCGATGGGCGTGGCATAGCGCTCCAGCGAGGCCGCTTCCAGCGCGTCTACGGACAGGCCACGGCGTTTATAGAGCCTGTTCACGCTGGTGTATTTCGGCCCGCCTACAACCGGGCTGCCGATGGTCACCACGCGGCGTACGAGTTGTGGGTGCTCGCGGGTGATTTCGCGGGCGATATAGCCGCCCAGACTCCAGCCCACCAGCGCTACCGGTTCGCCGAGCCGTTCGACGAGTGCCTCGAGGCGCTCGACCACGCGCGGCGCCAGCGTGGCCACATCGCCGTGGTTCTTGCCCTGGCCCCAGTCCCAGGTACGAAAACCGCAGCGGCGCAGATAGCGGCGGATCAGCCACATGGTGCCGGGGCCGGCCCACAGGCCCGGCAATAGCACGACCGGCTGGTTATCACCGTTGATATCGCGCGGCAGGCGCCGATAGGTCGCCGGGTCCAGGGCCAGCCGTGCAGGTGTGAATAGCTCGCCCACGAGCAGGCGCCGCGGCGGCGCAACCATGCGGCGGCCGTAGCGGCGCTGGAATTCGGCGGTATCCATGGGTGAGGTGCACAGGCGTGACGAAATTCGAACGCCGAGTGTAACCATGCAGGCCGCGCGCCGTGTGTTGCTCACATGCGTTTCGCGCCGCTATTGCCAGCCGATGCGCCAGGTTTGGTCATCCTTGAGCACGCGCCAGGCCTGGGTGATTCGGCGCCGGGTGAGCACGGCCTCGAGCACGACCTGAACGACGTTGTCGTTGTCGTCGCGCAGCAGATCGACCACGAGGAAGTGTTTTTCGCCGTTTTCGGGTCGGGCGGCGGTCCACTTGCTGTGTTGTAGCTTGTCCGGATTGATGCTGTTCATGTGCGGGCTCCAGATGTTGGGCGCAACGCCTTCACGGGCCGGCGGCCGAAAAACGACTCAGCCGTGAGGTACGCAGCAGACGCCGGCCAAGCAGGGCCGCGGCCACGCTCAGCCCGGCGATCAGGCCGATCCAGTAGCCGTAGACGCCCAGACCTTCGAATACCCCGCTCATGCCACGCCCGAGCAGGTTGCCCAGCCCCACGCCCACGCCCCAGTACGACAGCAGGGTCACCACCATGATGATGCGGGTGTCCTTGTAGCCGCGCAGCGCGCCGGCAATGCTCACCTGAAGCGCATCGGAAAACTGATAGAGCGTGGCGATCAGCAGCAGCTGGATCGCCAGATGCTGGACCGCCGGATTGCTCGTGTACAGCGAGACCGCGAACGGCCCGGCAACCACCAGGATCACGTCGATCACGAATGCCGCCGCCAGCGCGCAGAGCACGCCGTTGAACGCCACGAAGCGGGCATGGCGCAGCTTGCCGCGCCCGAGCGCCTGGCCCACGCGCACGGTCAAGGCCATGCCCAGCGACAGCGGCAGCATGAACAGTACCGAGCTGAAGTTCAGCGCCACGGTATGCGCCGAGATCACGATTTCGCCGTAGCCGGCCAGAAACAGCGCGATCAGCGTGAACAGCGATACCTCGGCAAAGATCGCCACCCCCACGGGCAGGCCGACGCGCAGCAGTTCGCCGATGGGCGACAGCGCCGGCCAGGAGAACGCCGTGCCGAAGCGGGCACGGGTATAGGCCGGCGCCAGCTTGGTATAGAGCAGCATGGCCAGAAACATCGACCACATCGATATCGCGGTCGCGATTCCGCAGCCGGCGGCGCCGCGCGCAGGGATCGCCTGTAGCGTGTCGGGCACGAACGCGCCGAACAGCGCGACCAGCCCGTCGCCGCCAAAGATCAGCACATAGTTGGCGATCACGTTCACGCCCAGGCCGAACAGCGCGAACTGCAGCGAGGCACGGGTATGGCCCATGCCGTCGGAATAGAAGCGCAGCGTTTCGTACAGGGCGATGGCGGGCAGCCCGTAGGCCACCCCGGTCAGATAGCGCATGGCCAGTGCGAAGACGTCGTCGGGCACCGACATGAGCGTGAACAGCGGCGTGGCCAGCGTGCGAATACCCAGCGCACAGGCCAGCCCGAGCACGGCCGCTACCCATAGCGCCTGCTGCACGGCGGGGCGGATGTCGCCGAAACGGCGGGCGCCCACGTGCTGGGCCACGATCGGCGTCAGGCCCATGAGCGTGCCGATCATGAACAGCACCAAGGGTAGCCACAGGCTGGAGCCGATCGATACCGCGGCCAGATCGGTGGCACTGGCATGACCGGTCATCGCCACATCGACCGTGCCCATGCCTACCTGGGCCAGCTGGGCGCCGACGATCGGCAGCGCCAGGCGAATCAGGCGCATGCTTTCGATACGGCGCAGTCTGGCGTGGCGGATCGTGAACAAAACAGCTCATCCCGGCGGTGCGAATCGTGACCCGCATCTCGATCGCAGTTCGAGCGCAGGGGCCGCGATTCTAGCCTACGGGCTGCGACGATCGTCGCACGCGCCGGGTATGCGCTGACATAGGGCGCCCACGGCGGCGCATCGGCCGGGGCCGCCGGGTCAGGCTGCCATCACCCGATCGCGCCCGGCGTTCTTGCCTCGATACAGCCGTTCATCGGCACGGGCGAGCAGGCTCTGCAGATCATCGGACGCGTCGAGTTCGGCAACGCCCAGCGTGGCGGTAATCGATATCGCGTGACCGTTGTGCTCGCAGCGTGCGGCGGCGATCGCGTTGCGAAGACGTTCGGCGATCTGCGTGGCCTCGTCGAGCCCGGTACGCGGCAGCAAGAGCGCGAATTCCTCGCCGCCCAGGCGACAGGCCAGATCGCTTTCGCGCAGTGCGTCCTTCAGGCAGTCTGCAAACGCGACCAGGACCTTGTCCCCGGTTTCGTGGCCGTAGTCGTCGTTTATGCGTTTGAAGTGGTCGAGGTCGAGCAATACCGTCGACAAGGGCGTGCCGTATCGATCGGCCTGTGCACGCTGCAGCTGAAACGCTTCGGACAGGCCGGCGCGATTGCACAGCCCGGTGAGCGGGTCGCGCAGTGCGAGCGCGCGCAGGCGGGCCTCGGCCTGTTCACGGGTGACCTCATAGGCATGGGACAGCCCGAAGATGCAGGCCGCACAGAGCACGACGTTGGCGATCGCCGCTATCGCATAGACATCGCCGGTTTCCGCGATTTTGACCGCAAAGATTGCCAGCGAGATACACAGGAACACCAGGGTGAACCAGAACCCGGCACGCCGACCGAGCAACAGATAGGAAATCACCGGGATGAGGATCGGCCAGACAAAGACCGTCGGCTCTGCGCGTCGATACCAGCAGGCGAACATCATGGTGGTGCAGAAAGGAATCAGGTAGGCGAGTATCCAGCGGTCCAGGTGGATTTCGGGCCGGCGGATAACCCACAGCAGCAGGGCGGCATAGGCGGCCATCGTCAATTCGGCCACGGCCACCGGATGGTTGCCGACCGTGATGTTCACGCTCGCAAAAAAGACGCCGCAGCCAATCGTGAGCCACAGCAAGGCGCGCAGTACGGCCCTGCGATGCGGCGCATTCGTGGCGGGCAGGGCCAGCTCGACGTCCGCACCCTGTGCCGACTGCCAGCCCTGGCCAGCTGCTGTCTGTTTCGGTATCACCCGTGCGTTCCCGTTCCTGTATCCCCCGGTCGAGTTATAGCGCAAACGGCCATGCCGGGCGAGCCGGGCGCAGGCACGACAGCGGCGGGGCGGCAGTCAGCGAACGTGGCGCAAAAGATCCGATACCACGCGTTCGAGCTGGGCCAGCGAGCCGCATTCGTTGACCTGGTGGCAATGCGCGCGATAGCGGCCCATGACCGAATCGCCGGTATCCCAGGCCACCCGCGGCTCCGGGTTGAGCCAGATCACGCGCCGCGCCCGCGCGTAGATCTTGTGCAGCAGGTCGGTACGGGCCTCACCTTCGTTGTTGCGTGCATCGCCCAGAATAAGCACCGTCGCGCGTCGATCCACGTCGGCGAGGGCGACGCGCTCGAAGTCGGCCAGGGCATGGCCATAGTCGGTGCTGCCCTGGCCGTGTGCCGCCAGGGTGCGTTGCATGGCCTCGTCCAGCTCGTGCTGCTTGAACAGGTCGGTGACCTCGGCCAAATCCGAACAGAAGGCAAACGCGCGTACCCTGGGCAGCACGTCGCCCAGGCTGTAGAGAAACATGAGCATGAAGCGTGCGTACAGCGCGACCGAGCCGGACACATCGCAGATCGCGAACACCTGCGGCCGCTCGACTTTTTTCGAGCGCCAGGCCAGTTCGATAAGCGTGCCGTCGTGGCGCATATTGCGGCGCACGGTACCGGCGACATCGAGCGTGCCCCGCCGTTTGACGCGCTTCTTGCGCGAATGCGCAGCGATGAGCTGACGCGCCATGCGCTCGATCGCCCGGCGCATGAGCGCATCGTCGCGCCGCGAGATCGCCGCCAACCGGGCGCGATAGAGCAGCTGCTCGCGCAGTCGCTCGCCCTGGGCATCGGCATGCAGCAGGAATTGGTGCTCGACATGATCGCGTACGCGAACACGCAGTTGTTCGTAGCGCCGCCGCAGCTCGGCGGCGAGCGCTCGCTCGCTCGCGTGACCCGCGGCTTCGCCGGCCAGAATTTCGTCCAGCAGCGGGCCGCGGCCCATGCTGTCGAGAATGCGTCGGGTGTACAGCCCCTGCTGGGTGAACACCTTGATGTCTTCAAGACCGTGCGCGCGGGCCGCCTGCGACATCGCCATGGCCAGGGCATTGCGCGCGTCGGTCATGAGCTGACGGCCGAGTGGCGAACGGGCGGTGGCCAGAGACGTGCCGGTCGCGCTGGCCTGAGAACCGGTGTCGGTTTCGTCGTTGCCAGCAGTCGCATCCTCCGGCGTCGTGCCGCCGCTGCCGCCGCCACCGCCCTGGCCCTCGCCAGGCGCGGCGGATTGCTCGTTCGCTGGGGCCTGGGGTTCGCAAGGCGGGTCGCGATCGGGCGCCGCGTCTGCGTCGGCGAAGGCGTCGAAGCGGAAGAACTGCTCGAAGCAGGCATCGAAGGCCTCGGCTTCGTCGTGGCTCTTGGCCAGCACCGCGGCCAGGGCGTTCTTGAGCTGGCCGCGGTCATGCCAGCCGATCATCTCGGCGGCACGAAACGCATCCAGTGTTTCCGCGGTGGAGACACGCACATCGGCCGCGCGCAGTGCACGCACGAAATCGGTGAGCGTGCGTTGCACGGCTAGTCGACCACGTGGCGCATGAGCGTGGGCAGCTGGGATTCGACGGCCTCCACGTCGTCTTCGAACTTGAGCAGCACGTTGAGCGTGTCGCGGACCCAGGCTTCATCGAGCGTGTCGGCGTTGAGCAGCAACAGGGTTCTCGCCCAGTCGATGGTTTCGCTGATCGCCGGGGTCTTGCGCAGTTCCAGCGTGCGCAGTTTCTGGACGAAGGCCACCAGCTGGCGACGCAGCGCGGCGGTGACCTCGGGCACGCGGGTTTCGACGATCCGTTGTTCCAGCGCCGGCTCGGGGAAGGGGATATACAGATGCAGGCAGCGGCGCTTGAGCGCGTCGGATACGTCGCGGGTGTTGTTGGAGGTCAGAAACACGATCGGCGGCGTGCCGGCAGCGCGGATGGTGCCGATCTCGGGCACGGTGACCTGATAGTCCGAGAGCATTTCCAGCAGCAGGGCTTCGAATTCCTCGTCGGATTTGTCGATTTCGTCGAGCAGCAGCACGCTGCCGTGCGGCTCGCGCAACGCTTTCAGAAGCGGGCGTGCTTCCAGAAAATCTTCGGAAAAGAAGATGTCGTCGTAGCGATGCAGCTGCGCCACCGATTCGCGCAGCCCGCGGGCACCGCCCAGCGCATCGTCGATCTTGTCCTTGAGCACCTGGATATAGAGCAGCTGCTTGCCGTATTTCCATTCGTAGAGCGCCTTGGCCTCGTCCAGGCCTTCGTAGCACTGCAGGCGGATCAACGGCAGTTCGAGCATGGCGGCCACGGTCTTGGCCAGCTCGGTCTTGCCCACTCCGGGCGGGCCTTCCACGAGTACCGGCTTTTGCAGATGCGCGGCCAGATAGACCACGGTCGCGATGCGGCTCGAACCGATATAGCCGTGTGCGGCGAGCGCGCCGCTGACGGCATCGACGTCGGTCAGGATGTCGGCAGGCGAATAAGCGGGCGAGTCGGCCACGACGGCTCCGGAGGAAAACACAGGCAGGGCGCCATCATAGCGATGTGGCGCGCGAGGATCAGCGTAGTGGCCGGACCGGGGTGCTCAGGCGCGCGGGGCGAGTGCGATGAGCAGGGTCTTGTCGTCGCCGGTGATGTGGTGCGTGCGCTCGTCGGCGAGCGTGGCCTGCAGCGCTTCGTTGCCGGGGGCCTCGTCGCTGCTGCGCAGAAATCGGGCGACCGGCTCGAAAAAGGGCGCATAGACCTGGTGTGCGCCCTTGTCCATGACGAAGCCCATGGCGCCGTCGGACATCAGCAGCACGCTCTGGCAGCCTTCTTCGACCGGGGTCAGACGTAGATGCGCGCTCCAGTCGTGGCCGGTGAGAAAGAAGGTTTCGTTCGCGTATTCGCCGTTTTCGGGCGCGGATATCGTGTCTGCGTCGGCGAGGCGGGCCACAGCCAGCCCGTCGCCGATATGAAACAGCCAGCCGCCCTGGGCGCCCATCCAGGCGCCAACCACGGTACAGGCATAGTCCTTGAGTTCGTGCGACTCGGCCACGGCGCGCCGTGCGAGGCGGTTGCGGGCACCGGCCAACGCCCAAGCGACGCGATCGGTGGCGAGCTCCAGAGTGAGTGTTTCCGGCGGCGTGGTCGCATCGGCGAGTGCGTCGGCCACCTGGGTACACACCAGGCGCGCGCCGGCATCGCTATAGGCCGCCGAACCGGCGCCGTCGCAGACCACACCCACGAAACCGTTGCCGGTATGGCGATAGGCATGGGCATCCTGACAGGGCAGATCGCCCGCGATATGCGATGCGCCGATCGCCGAAGCGCCGAACAACTGCCAGCTCACCGCAAAACTTCCTAGACCTGAACCGACGACCAGCTATCGGTCGGCGGCAGCTGGACCCGGTCGCCGGCCTGGGACTGGGATACGGTTTGCAGGCTGGTGCTCAGCCACAGGAACAGCTCTTTAAAATGCAGGCCGGCCAGCTGTTTGACCCCGGCCACGCCGCGGCTGGAAAACGCGCCCAGCGTTTCGGTATTGGAGCCGTTGCCCACGGCGATCGGAAACACCGCGACCTTCTGGTCCGTCTCGGCCTGGCAGCAGGCGGCCGCGCTCTGTTCCCAGGCATCGGTCGGCAGGCCGTCGCTCATCACGAACAGCCAGGGGCGCGTGTAGGCGATGCCGGATTCCTTGTAGCGGGCCTTCTCATCCTCGATTTCGGCCAGCGCGATTTCGACGCCCTGGCCGGTCGGCGTTGTGCCATTGGCTTCGAGTCTGGGCGCGCTGAAATCCATGGCGTCGCACCAGTCGCCGACGATGCTGGCCTCGTCGTAGTCGCCCAGGGTGACGATGAGAATACGTACCCGCTTGGCGGCGATCACATCGTTCTTGAGTTCCTGTTCGAGCAGCTGCAGCCCTTCATTGAGCTGTTCGATCGGTGCGCCGCCCATGCTGCCGGAGCGATCCAGCACCAGCACCAGCGGGGTGCGTTGTTCGGTGTTGTCGATCAGGGCCACGTCCGGGATCGCGTTATCGCTCATCGCATGCTTCCTGTTGTTTTGGCATAAGTTTAGCGCCAATCTTCAGACAATGCCCAGCGCCGCATGCGGCCACGGGTGTCGCTATACTCGCGCGTTTGTCGGCGCGCCAGGCGTGGGCGAATCGAGCAGGCAGCAGGGTCGTTTCATGGCAGCAGGGCAAGCCGCCGTACAGGGCAAGAGTGATGGCGCGCGCTGATCGCGTTGGCCAGCGGGTGCGCGTGGGTCAGCGCGCCATGGCGCTGGGCCGGGCAATCAAGAGCGGCGGCGCCGGCACCATCTATCGCCTGCCGGATGCGCCCGACCAGGTGGCCAAGATCTATCACCCGCAAATCGAGCGCGGGGACTATGCCCACAAGATCGAGGCCATGCTGGAGCTCGCGCCGCGTCTGCCGGCGCGCGAATTCGGCGGCCAGACGATCACCCAGATCGCCTGGCCGCAGGACAAGATATTCGATCGCGGCGGTCGCTTCATCGGCTTTGCCATGCCGTTGCTGGACATGGGCTCGACCGAAGAGCTGGAGCTCATGCTGCAGGCACGCCAGGCGCGCGCCGCCGGTTTGAATCCCAGCCTCGGCGTGAAGATGACGCTGGCCGCGAATCTGGCCAGCGTGATTTCTTCACTGCATCGCCAGAAGCATTATCTGGTGGATCTCAAGCCGGTCAACCTGCGCTTCTATCGCGACTCGCTGTATATCGCCCTGCTCGACTGCGACGGCTTTTCCGTACAGGGGCGCAGCCGGCGTTTTCCCGCCGAGCAATTCACGCCCGACTATCTCGCACCGGAATTTCAGGGGCGTGGCGTCAAGCCGGGCAAGGGTCGCGAACAAGATCTGTTCGCGCTGGCGGTGATCGTATTCCGGCTGTTGAATTTCGGTATTCACCCGTTTACCGGCAAGCCGACAGACGATCGTGTGCCGACCGATATCCCGGCGCGTATTCGTGTGTGGCTCTATGCCTATGGCCGCCAGCCGCATCCGCAACTCGCGCCGAGCCCCGTCAGCGCACACGAGGCGATGCCGCGCGAGCTGCGTGATCTGTTCGATCGTGCCTTTGCATCGACCGATCGTCCGAGCGCGGCTGCCTGGGCGGACGCGCTGTCGGTCTATGCCCGGCGCGACTCGGGGCGGATTGTGGTCTGTTCGAAGAATCATGGGCACCAGCATTTTGCCGGCCAGCCCTGCGGCGAGTGTGCCCGCGAACGGGTGCTGGCCGCCTCACGTCGGCATGCCGGTGCCCGTCGCAAGAAACGCGAACGCCGGCAGCAGAAAGTGCGACAGCGGGTACGCCAACGCACGGCAGCACAGGCGCGAGTGGCAGGGAATACGGCCCGGGCCACCGGCCGGCGTCGCCCCGCCAGGCCTGCTTCGCGGAGCGGCCAGGCAGCGTCTGCGGCCGCTGCCGGCGACAACATCCGGCTGTTCGTGGTGAGCGTTGTGGTGGTCACGCTGGTGCTCATGGGGGCGGTATCGATACGCGGCTGCAGCACCTCCGACCCGTCCAGCCGGCGGACCAAGGCGAACGCGACGGCGCCAGTGCAGCAGGAGGCGCCGAGCGAGCCGCCCACGACGCTGCGCCAGGCGCGTGCTTCGGTGCCTGATGAAAGCGAGCTCGAAGCTGATATCGACGCGACCGTCGCGGCCGTGAACAGCGACGACCCCGAGCGTTTTCGAGCGCGCCTGGAAACGCTGGCACGACGTACCTTGCAGCATCCACGGCCACGGCGATCCAGCGTTCGTGAATACAGGGATTTGATGATCGGCGCGGCGCGCCTGCCGCAGGCGGATCGGCGACCCGGTGAAACCATGGATCGGCTGAAAACGCGTATCGAGGGCTTGAAGTCCATCGTCGACGACGACCCCTATGCCGCGATGGCCGCCGCGGAAGCGGGCAAATGGCTGCTTTTGCTGGGCGAGCGTGAATCCGCACAGCATTACTACCGGCAGGCGATCTGGGCCGATCCCACGGTTGCCGACGCCTGGTACGGGCTGGGCGTGACCTGCATCAACGACGACCCGGATCGTACAGTGGCGTTGATGACCATGGCCTATGCCACGGCCGAGGAAGTCGACGGCCTGCAGATGCGAATGCTCGCGGCGGTCTATCGGCTGGTGGGCATGCGCTACACCGCCGACGATGCGCCCTCGATCGACGCGCTGGACGAGCGCGCGCGGGCGCTGGTCGAGAAGCTGGAAGCCGCGCTGTTCAAGCCCTGAACGGCGCGGCGGGCAAGCGCGGCGGTGCGATCAGCGGGTGTCCGTGGCGTGCTCGGCGGCCGGTAGCGTCCAGCGCTTGTCGACGGTGATGTCGCCGGGTTTCACGACTTCGACACTGGCAGGTTGCCCGGCGATTCGCAGATAGCGCCCGTCGACGAGAAACGGCGCGAGCCGGTCGTTGGCCGGCTGGTAATCCCAGAAGTGGTCGAATTGGGCCGGCAGTACACTCAGGGCCTGGCCGTTGGCGTCCAGAAAACGATAACGGCCGAGCAGCACGCCGACCGGCATGGTCGGATCCGGCTGTTGGCCGGTCAAGCGTTCCAGGTCGATCAGCCAGGGTCGGTCGCCCAGGTCGTAATTGGCGGTCTGCCACTGGCGGGCACGGCAACGCAGCCCCAGTTCGACCGCGCCCTCGGTAGTGGCCGGGCCGCCGTCTTTCTCGATCAGCCGCCAGAGCAGGGTGTCCAGCATCTGGCGGTCGGCGCCATCCCCGAACGTCGGGTATTCCTGGCGTATCACCTGCCAGCGTGCGGCCACCGGTTTGCCGTTCGGCGTCGTGGCCGAGAGGGTGCACAGCGCGCTCTGTTCGGGCGAGAGCGCGAAGATCGGCGCGCCGCTGTCCATGGCAAGCGGCTTGAGTTTGTCATCGGCCATGGCACGCACTTGCTGCTCGCCGCGGAGTTCGCTGAAAAGCCTCGACGGCACGAAATTCAGCGGGATATGCACGCCCGGGCCGATATCCAGCGCGTTGTAGCGCGCCTTGTAGGGAATGAATCGCACCGCCTTGCTAAAGGCCGGCTGCTCTGCCAGCACCCGGACTGCGACCGTTACGGCACGAGCCTTGGGGTCGATGTGCAGTGGCAGCAAACGGGCGCTGCCGTTGCCGAGGATCGTGGCGAACAGATCGCGTTCGCCGGGCCGGACCCAGTCGGGCCATAGGTCGTTGTTGCGTTCGGCGGCAAACATGGGGGGTTCGCGTTCGAGCATCAGCGCGCTGAGGTAGTCGCGACGTCCGGAAAGTGTCAGCAGGTAATTGTGCTCGCCTTGCGGGATGAGCGACGCGGTCACGCCGCTTTCGCCCTCGACGCGGTTTGGGTCGCTATCGTCGGCTTGCAGGTCCAGGGTCAGCGTGTCGGTGGTGTCGATCGGATAATAGTCGGCCTTTGCGCTGATCGCCGCGATACGCTCCAAACGTTCGGCGACATGCTCGATACCCAGCGGCAAGCGCCGATTGCTCGTGTGCAGGTTGCCGGTAAGCGTATCGGGGGCCGTTTTCGTATAGTCGCCGGCGAGCTCGAGATCGATGGCGCGATCATTGGCGTCGAGCGGGGTCAGGTCACGGTATGCCAGGCGCCCGAAGCGTGGGCGCTGGTCTTCCCACAGGGCATGGTCGAAATCCAGCTCGACACCCCAGGCTGTGTCTGCCCTGAAACCGCCAACCGCGGTTGGGAAAACCTCGCCTTCGGTCAGCGGCTCGGGTGCGTGTGGGTCGTCCTCGTCGAGGGCGACGGCCGTGGTCGGGCTGGTATTGAACGTGGTGTAAACCTGGCCTTCCGACCGCGAATCGTAGCGCGGCGCTTCGTAGTGATGACGCAGCGATTGTGCATGCCAGTCTGCCGGCACCAGCGTGACGAGCTGGCGCACCGGCTCTTGTCGGCCACCCATGGACACGCTGCTTTCGTAGACGGCGGCCATGCGCTCGATCCAGCCGCTGTGGCGATCGAGCACGAGGTGCCCGGCCAGATGATCGCCCTCGACCGAGGGCGCGAGCGATACGAAGACACGATCCGGCGTGACCGCCATCACCGTGAGTATGGCCGGCGGCAGTCCGGCAATGCTATCCAGCGTTTGCGTGTTGCCGGGCGTGGCATCCAGTCCCGAAAACACAGCCGGCGCCACGAATTGACGCCGCATCAGCCGGGCAAAATCTTCATCCCTATCGCGCAACGCGGCCATGGTGTCGGGCTTGAGCGCTTGCGGCCAGCGCTGGTCGTGCGCGTCTTCGGGCACCTTGAAGCCCGCAGCAAGCACCGCACGCAGCCAAGGCGAGCGTTCGCCTTTCCAGGAGCTGCAGTAGTTGCGCACGCTTCGCTGCCCGCTGACGCAAAGATTCAGCGGTGTGATCGTCATGCCAGAGGCGTCGTCGCCGGCTCGATAACGCACGAGTCCTTCGCTTTCCAACACCCAGTCTTTGTCCGTGGTGGCATCGCGCATCTGGTACTCGGCTCGCGAGAAAAGACGGTACGTGCGCGCATCGCCCTTCTCGGGCGCAAACGAGACCTGCGTTTGCGAGGTGCAGCCGGCCAGGATGCCGATCGACAAGGCAAGAACAATCCCAATACTCAATCGACGCATACGCCAGGTACTCGGCATGAAACAACGAACAGGGGGCAGAGCGGCCTTTGGCCGGACGCTGCGGGCGGGCAAAGAATAGCGTTCGGTGCGCAGAGCGCAAGGCTTTGTTTATTTAGCACAAATGGATTTTGGGCAATGCGTGCGACCACGCCTGCTGTGTATGGAAATCGCGATGCGCCGGTTGAAGCGGGGAGAAGGGCCTGCCAGAACCTCAGTCCGGATAGGGCGCTTCTACGGCATCGGGGTCGTCTGCGGCGAGGGTGGTGCCTACCGATGCGATGATGATCGCGCCGATCGCCAGCCATTGCAGCAGTGCGAGTCCCTGGCCCAGAAACAGCAGGCCGGATAGCGCGCCAAAGGCCGGTTCCAGACTCATCAGCGTGCCGAATGTCTGGGTGGGCAGGCGGGGCAGGGCCACCATCTCCAGGGTGTAGGGCAGCGCGGTGGACAGAATGGCCACGCCGAGTGCCACCAGCAAAAGCTGCGAATCAATGGCTTCGACGGCGACATCCACCAGCCCGATGGGTGCGATCACGATCGCGGCAATGGTGATGCCCCAGACCGCGCTCTGTATGCCGTTGACGGCGCCGGCCTTCTGCCCGAACAGAATATAGGCCGCCCAGCAGCCGCCTGCGCCCAGGGCACAGGCCACGCCGTAAAGATCGATCGTGCTGGCGTCGCTGTCGTGATCCAGGCTTAGCAAAACGGCAAGGCCTGCGATCGCGATGCCGACCCAGAGCAGGTCGAGCCGGCTTTTGGACGACCAGAGGGCGACGCCGAGCGGGCCGGTGAACTCGAGGGCGACCGCGATGCCGAGCGGGATATGGTCGATGGCCTGATAAAGCAGGAAATTCATCGTGCCCAGGGCGATGCCGTAGGTGGCCAGATTGCCCCAGTCGCGGCGCGCCACGCGCCAGCGCCAGGGCCGGAACACGAGCCATAGCAAGGCGGCCGCAATCAGCAGTCGCAGCGATGTTGTGGTGGCAGGCCCGACGGCTGGAAACAAAACGGTGGCCAGCGATGCGCCGCCCTGGATACAGGCCATGGCGATCAGCAGCAGGCCGAGCGGCAAAAGACGCGACAGGGCAAAGGAACGGCTGAGTAACATCGACAACCCGTGCTGGAATGCGCGGCGCAGTGTGCCGCGCCACGTATCGGTTGTCAGTTCAGCCGGCCGCCCACGGCGCGCTCAGACGAGCGCGCCGCGGGCGAATGGCGCGCACAGGCCCTACGCCAGCACAGCCTCGTTCGGCTGCGCGCCGGCGTGGCGTGGGCGGCGCTCGGCGGCCGCGGCGGGTCGCCGGGCTGTGGCGGCGGGCGGGGTTTCAACTGCGCGTTGCGCGACCATCGGGCTGTGGTCGATACGGAAGATATCGACGCTGCGCCCGAGCTCGCTCGCCTGGCTGCTCACCGATTGTGCCGACGCCGCGGATTGCTCGACGAGGGCAGCGTTTTGCTGGGTCATATGATCCATGCGCGAAATCGCGACGCCGATCTCCTGGATGCCGGTGCGCTGTTCTTCGGCCGACAACGACACCTGCTGCATCATGGTGCTGACTTCGCGAATCGAATCGACGATGCCCTGCATGGTGTCGCGGGTACGCTCGACCTGTGTACTGCCGGTCTGTACGCGGGTGTTCGAGGCTTCGATCAGGCTCTTGATCTCGCGTGCGGACTTGGCGGTACGGCTGGAGAGCGTGCGCACCTCGTCGGCGACCACGGCAAAACCACGGCCGTGCTCGCCGGCGCGTGCGGCTTCCACCGCGGCGTTGAGCGCCAGCAGGTTGGTCTGGAAGGCGATGTCGTCGATCATGCCCACGATGCCGTGGATCTGGGTCGAGGATTCGGCAATCTGGGTCATGGTGTCGACGACGTTGTCGATTTCCTGGCCGCCGCGTTCGGCTGTGTCCGCAGCCTGCTGTGCGAGGCCCGAGGCCGACTGCGCGCTTTGTGCACTCTGACTGACGTTGGCCGTAATCTCTTCCATGCTGCTGGCAGTCTGTTCGAGCGCGGCGGCCTGTTCTTCGGTGCGGTTGGACAGATCCGAATTGCCGGCCGCGATTTCGGCCGTGGCCGGGGCCACGATACCAATGCCGTTCTTCACGTCCTGCACGATCCGAATCAGGCTGCAGCGCATGACGTTGAGAGAGGCCATCAAGCGGCCGACCTCATCGTTGCGACGGGTCTCGATTTCGGCGGTGAGGTTGCCGGCCGCAATCTGGCGGCTGAGCGCGAGCGCTTCGTTGAGTGGCTTCATGATGCGTCGGCCCAGCAGAAGGCCCCACACCAGCAGCACGACACCGAACACCGTCGCGACCGAGGTCATGGTCAGCATCATGCGATCGAACATCGCTGCGGTATCTTCTTCCAGCCGCGTGATGCTTTCCGGTATGGCGGCGCCGGCAGCGGTCAGCGCGGCTTCGCTTTCCTGACCCAGCTGGACGGCGAGGGCATGCATCATGTGCAGCTCCTGCGAGGACAGCACGCCCATGGCGATGATGCCGGCCAGACTTACCAGCGTCATCAGGCCGAGCCGTGCACCGAACGACACGTTACGCAGGCGCGAAAGGCGCGCCTTGAGCGAATGTTCGTGAATGACGCCGTTGACGAGATGGGCACGGGGTTTCTGGTTGTTGCGCATCCGTGTGTAGACGCGTTCGGCCTGGTGTTTTTCTGCCTCGGTCGCGCCGCGCCGTACCGAGGCGTAGCCGACGGCGCGCCCCTGCTGGATGATGGGCATCACCGTCGCGTGTACCCAGTAATAGTCGCCGTTCTTGCGTCGATTCTTGACGATACCCGTCCAGGTCTTGCCGGCCCGGATAGTGTCCCAGAAATTCGCAAACGCGCCCGGCGGCATGTCGGGGTGGCGAATAAGGTTGTGCGGCTCGCCCACCAGTTCGTTCCAGGTGAAGCCGCTGGCTTCGATGAAGGCAGGGTTGGCAAATACGATATGGCTATCGAGGTCGGTCTGCGAGATCAGGTATTCCTGCTCGCCGATTGTGTATTCGTTCGACGTCACCGGCACGTTCTGGCGCATAAAGTCCCCTTCCAATTGTTTCTATAGGTGCAGGGCGTACCGAATGCACTGCATGAAGGGGTAATACGGCTGGCATTTTGCAGTTCTTTAGCCTGCGCAAGGCCAGCGATTTGCGCTTTGCGAAAGACCTATGAAGTTTCGAGATTGTAATTATTTGAAAAACATATGGTTTGATTCGCCGCTGGGGGTTTTTGCAAACTAAAAAACGAATAGCGACCGGGATTGCAGTCTGCTCATCGATCGACTCGCATTCTGCGAAGCCGCTGCACCGCGCGTGCCGGGCTCGTGCAGGGGGTGCGAACATCACGCGGATAGCTCGCATCGCGAAAGCTGTTGTCGGATCAATGGCTGCCGGTGCAGAGCCTGGATCGGACATGGGCGGTCGCTGCCGCGCGAGCGACCGTGATTGCGCCACGATGCGGAAAGGGTGGCGCCGGCCTGGCACGGGCCTTATGCGCGCGCCAGAGAGCGATTGCTATGTGGCATGCCTGAGATCGACCACGTCGAGCCATTCGCCCGACGCGGTACACGGTTTACGCGCAGCGGCCGTCGTGTGTCGAAGGCGCAGACGCCGGCATGCGCTGTACGTCATGCCGGCGCGGTACGATATCGACTAGGCAGGCCGTCCGCCGCTGTGATCGTTGTTATCGCTGCTCTTGCGGGTCGTGGCATCGGCCAGTACCACGCGATTGCGGCCGCGCTGCTTGGCGGCGTAGAGCGCCTCGTCGGCGGCTTGCATCAGCTGTCGTGATGAATGGATGCCGTCGCCGGGAAAAGTCGCAATCCCGGCCGAGAGCGTCACGGTCAGAGATTCGCCGTTATCCAGCGGGTGCGCCAGTTCGGCGATACCGTCGCACAGGCGCACCAGGATCTTCTTCGCGCCGGGCTGATCCATGCCGGGCAACAGGAGTACGAACTCTTCGCCGCCATAGCGGGCGAACAGATCGTTTTCGCGCAGCTGCTTCTGAATGCTCTTGGCGATCGCGGCCAGAATCCGGTCGCCCACCGGGTGGCCATGGCGGTCGTTGACCGCCTTGAAATGGTCGAGATCGAGATAGGCCAGGCTCAGCGGATAGTTTTCGGTCTTGGCACGGGCGAAGTGACTGCCGAACGCCTCGTCGAAATGACGCCGGTTGAAGATGCCGGTGAGGGCATCCTGGCGCGAGATATAGTCCAGGCGGTCGGCTTGCTGACGGAAGGCCTGCTCGCGGTCCTGCACTTCGGTGGCCGAGCGCAACAACTGAAGATTGCGCGTGGCCAACAGTTCGCGGGCCTGGTCGGTCAGGCCCAGTGCCTGGGGCGGCGACAGAACGGTCAGGTCGAACAGCGTTTCGACGTCCGGCAGGGCATCGGCCATGCGGCTGAGCACTTCGCTGAGCTGGTCGGGATTCATGTTCAGACAGGATCGCGCGCTGCGCACGGCAGCAGCGGTCGCGGCCTGGGTGTCTTCGGCCAGATAGATTTCGGCAATGCGTCCGGATACCGCCACGCAGCCGACAAAGGTTTCCAGGTCTTCGGGTATGTCCACCCGGGAAAGATCGTCGCTGGCGCGGGTGGCCAGGGGCAGATAGTCCGGCAGCCCCCACTCCTCCATCAGCCAGGCGCCGGCGTCGCAGTGGTCTGTACCCACAAGCTCGCGCTCGTAGGCGGGCAGGGTGTCGTGGTTGTGCACGATATGCTTGAGCTGACCATAGGTTTCGGGCATGGCCGCATCGAGCGCGAGCATGCCCAGATCCTGCAGCAAGCCGGCGAGAAAGAGTTCTTCCGGCGCGTAGATTTTCTGATATTCGCCGAGCAGGCGTGCAGCCAACGCCGACAGCAGTGCCCGCCGCCAGTAGCGGTCGAGATCGATACCGGCGGTCTTCGTGTTGCGCAGGGAGGTGCTCAACGAAAAGCTCAGTGCCACGCTTACCGTGGCGTTGAGCCCGAGCACGGTGACTGCCTGGTGCAGATTGCGGGCCTGGCGGCCGCGCATGTACAGCGGCGAATTCGCCATGCGCAGCGTCTTGGTGGCAAGCGCCGGATCGTTGGATAGCAGGTTGGCCACTTCCGCGAGATCGATATCCGGATTGCGGCCAACCTTGATGATGCGCAGCGCCACGCTTGAAATGGTCGGCAGCGTGGGACACAGCCGCAGCTGGTTTTCGATCGTGATGTCCATAGGCGTTCAAACTCTCCCCCGGGGTACGCGCTATCGGCCGGGCCGGCGGGAAACTTTACTCGTGGTGCCGCGCTCTACGGATCCGTTCGACCAGGGCGGTGTTGACCGGCATTTCCATGCCCAGGCGTGCGCCCTTGGCCACCAGCCAGCCATTGATTGCATCGATTTCGGTCACCGCGCCGCGCTGCAGGTCAGCCCGCATCGACGATGTATTGGCCGCGGTGGCCCGAGCGACGTCTTCGACCGCGGCAAGCGAATCGCCCGGCCAGTCGGCGTCGAGTGCGCTCAAGAGCATATCGGCCTCGGCGACCACGCGCTGCATACAAGCACGCAGGTCGGCCCGGTCGACCAGAGCGCCGTTTGGCACGTCGTAAAGCGCGCTCAGCGGATTGATGGCAGCGTTGGCCACCAGCTTGCGCCACTGTGCGCTGCGGATATCGTCGGCCCACAGCAGACCCGGCCAGGCGTTCGCTACTGCCTCGAACCAGGCTGGCGGTCGCCCGCCGTCGCCCATCCAGCTGTGATTTTCGGCCACCACCTCATGCACGGTCGGCGTGCCCGTCACCGCGTTCGTGGTGACCGTCTCGATCAGGCGCGTGGTCGGTGCCAGCAGCCCGTCCAGGCTGCCCATGCCGTTCTGCAGTCGGAGCACAGTGGCATCGTCGGCGAGCGGGCAGCCGGCCAGCGCATTGGCCGTATACGGTGTCTTGCAGGCCACGATCAGGTGTTCGATCGGTGCCGCCAGCGTGGCCGGCGTGTGCACGTCCAGCGTGATGTGCCGGCGCTGCCCATCGCCGTGAAAATGCAGGGTCGCTTCGATGGGCGCGCGGGCGCTCGTACGCAAGACGCTTACGCGGTGGCCGGCGCGTTGCAGATAGTGGGCGGCAAGCGTGCCGATGTGGCCCGCGCCGGCAAGAAACCAGTGCGGGGCGGCGGGGCTGGACATGGCCGGGTCCTCGACAGACTGAAGACGTCCATTATGGCGCCGCAGAAAGCAAGGCCGGGTTTGCGACAATGCGGGACCTTGTTTGCATACCCGGCGAGACTGTCATGAGCGAAACCGGCTCCCCTATCGTATCGGCCCTGCTTGATCGGCACGGGCAGACCTTCGCCGCCGAGCTGGGTATCGATATCGAGCGCAATACGCCGTCGCCGTTGTTTCGTCTGTTGTGTCTGGCCATGCTGACCAGCGCGCCGGTGCAGGCAGATATCGCCATGCGCGGCGCGCGTGCAATGGCCGATGCCGGCTGGACCACGCCGGACAAGCTCGCCGCCAGCAGCTGGTCGCAGCGCGTCGAGGTGCTGAACGGCGCCGGCTATGCGCGCGTCGACGAGAAGACCGCGACCCAGCTCGCGGACTTCAACGACACGCTGCGCTCGGAATACGACGGCGATCTGCGTCGCTTGCGTACCGCGGCCGATGGCGATACCGATACGGCGATCAAGAAACTCACCGCATTCAAGGGCATCGGGCCGGTCGGTGCGGCGATATTCCTGCGCGAAGCACAGGCGGCCTGGCCGGAGTTCTACCCGTTTGCCGACAAGGCCACCTTGAAAGCGGCAGGCAAGCTCGGCCTCGGCGACGACGCCGAGACGCTGTCCCGGCAGGTGTCGCAGTCCGACTACGTGCGCCTGGTCGCGGCGCTTGTACGTGTCCAGCTGGCCAACGATTTCGACGCCGTTCGCGAGGCGGCCGGCCCGCGCTAGGACACGGCCGCCGGCGTTCTACAAACGCGCCAGGAGCTCCTGTTTCTTGGCAGCGAATTCATCTTCGCTGAGCAGTCCCTTGGACTTGAGATCGCCCAGCCGCTCGATGGCATCGAAGATGCCGGCGCTGTCTGCGTGGGCAGAGGCAGCCCGTGACGGCTCGGGCACGCGATCGGCTTGCTTGGCCGGATAACGTTCGACGACCGGCAGGCTGGCCAGCGCGATCGGCCCATGCTGGCTGGTAAAGCACAGGTTCAACAGGCTGTTGCCCTGCTGCTGGGATACGCCGGTAATACGGTGATCGCCGGTGTCATGAATATTCATGCGGTCGCCGATGCGTATTGCCAGCCGTTGCGGGCCCGCGAAATAGGCATAGCACAAATCGTTTTGCTGGCCCGTGGCATCGGGCTGGCCCAGCGAGTCGGGCCACCACGCCCCGCTGTTCGATGCCATGGTATGGGCGATCATCGGCCCGGCGTCCGCGCCTGTCGATTGATGCTGGCTGGCCTGTGCGAACGGCAGCGGCGCTTCCACGCGTTCGCCCAGGGCATGACAGAGCGCGTCCAGCCGCCCCTTGAGTTCGTGGTTGAAGCTGTCCTCGATCATCAGCAGGCCGCCGCGCATCCATTGGCCGGCCCCTCCGAGTTCGGGGTGATTGAAGCTGGCCATATTGCCGTGCCCCTGGGCCACGGCCACGTTCAGGACGTGCGCTGCCTCGGCGCTGAAGCCGTAGCGCTCTGCCAGATCTTCGATCCGCGTTTCACGCGTAGAGGTTGTGCTCGCCATGACCTATCACTCCGACCGGTTGGAGTTCGAGTCTATGTCGGGCCGGACAGGGCGCCTATCCGTAGCAGCGCGTAGCCTGAAAGACGCAGAAATCGCCCGGGCGTGAGGCGGTTACTCGTCTTGGCGATCCACGAATTCGGCAATCAGCGCGGCGACCTCGCGCGGGCGCTCCTCCTGGACGAAATGCGCTGCATCGAGCTTCTCCAGTCGAATATCGTCGAACACATCGTCGAGATGGCGGGTATAGGGTTCGATGATCACCGGGTCGTGCTGACCATAGATATAAAGCCCCGGCATGGCGAAGCGCCTGCCCGCGATCTCGGCCCAGCGCGCCATATCGGGCTTGTAGCAGCGATAGTAGGCTGCCCCCGTCGCCGGAGTATGCGCGATGGCATAGCAGCGTACGTATTCCTCGAACGCGTCTTCGGGGAAGGCTTCGCGGGACCAGGTCTTGAGGAAGTGGCCCAGCCAGGCTTTTTCGTTGCCCGGAATCATTGCCTCGGGCAGGTTCGGTTCGGCCTGGAAGAGCTGATACCAGAACGAGCGCCCGCCGGCCTTGCGCAGCTGGGCCTGGGCTGCGGCGTTGCCGCGCGTATTGGTAATCACGGGAATATTGAGGATCACCAGACGGCGGACCCGGCCCGGCGCGGCCAGCGCCATTTCCTGGGCTACCGCGCCGCCCCAGTCGTGGCCGACGAGGTTGAAGCTGTCCACGCCCAGGCTGTCGAGCAGGCCGAGCATGTCGGCGGCCAGCGCCTGCTTGGTATAGGCGGCGTTATCGAGCGTGCGCTCGGAATCACCCAGGCCGCGCAGGTCCGGCATGATCAGGCGATAGTGGTCGGGCAGGTGTTCGGCCACGCCCTGCCAGCAATAGCTGCTTTCCGGCCAGCCGTGCACCATGACGATCACAGGGCCGGTTGCGGCGCCTGCGAAACGCACGTTGAAACGCCCTCGATCGGTTTCGATCATCCGATTCTCTGTGGCAGCCATTCTGTCTCCTCGTTGTAATGTTTTGCCCGCGAGCTTACGCGAAGCGGGTTGGGCTGCTGCAATCGCTTACTCGTAGCGCCTGCCCTGGTACTCGAGCCAGCCGCCGGCGTGCCGGGCCTGTGGGTCGTGATGGGTCCAGTGCACCACGCCGCCCTTGGCGTTGAATTCATAAACACCCTTGAAGCGCACGCGCTCGCCGGTTGCCAGGCGCGGCAAACGCGGTGCGATATCGATGTTGTGCGCGATCAGTATTGTCTGACCACTAGCCAGACGCAGAATGAAACGCTGGTGCCGGCTGCCACGGGTATCGTCGGCGAGCACGGCCTGGACTTCGCCTGTGCCCGAGACGGCCACGTCGTGCGCCCGGTCGCGATAGGCACGGGCAATGGCATCTGCTGCCCTGGGTGCATTTTCGTACGCCTTGCCGGGCGCGCCCGTGTCGAGCAGGCGTTCGCCGCCAACGAGCATCACGAGGACGATAGCAATCGGCAGGAGCAGGCGCCTCATATCGCTTCGGGTTTTGTCCTATGAGTAAAGCGTGGCGCAAACCGGTCGATAGGAAAAGCGACGACGCCTTGGAATCCGGCATTCGGATGATGCGGCAAGTCGTTTTCCGTCACCATCTGATACCTATGCCATGCAGCGCCTATTCATCGACAACTTCACGGTATCCGGCCTGATGCGTCTGACGTTGAAGGCAATCGCAGCCGGCATGCTGTGCCTGTGCATCACCGCGGCCAGCCATGCGGCGGAATATTATGTTGCGCCCGACGGCAACAACAGCGGGCCCGGCGGCCGGCACTCGCCCTGGCGCAGCATTGGCTTTGCCCTGCGTCATGCCAACCCCGGCGATACCGTTTATCTGCGCGAAGGCCGCTACAACGAAGCGGTTCACATGCCGCATTCCGGCTCGCGCGGCCACGGCATGATCACGCTGCGCAACTATCCGTTCGAAACGGCGGTCATCGACGGTACGGGCCTGTATGTCAACCACGGCGAACAGGGGCTGGTGACCATTGCCGACCGCAGCCACGTGCGTATCCAGGGCCTGCATCTCACCAACTTCCACTCCGACGACGAATCGGTGCCAATGGGCATATTCGTTACCGGTGCGGGCGAGAATATCGAGCTGATCGACAACCACATCAGCAACATCGAAACCCGCAAGGCCGGCTGCGACGGCAACGCCCTGGGCATCGCCGTTTATGGTCGCCGCTCGGATGCGCCGCTGCGCGATATCCGTATCGCGGGCAACGAAGTGTCACACCTGAAAACCGGCTGCAGCGAGTCGATGTCGATCAACGGCAACGTGACCGACTTCGAGATCGTCGGCAACTCGGTACACGACAACAACAACATCGGCATCGACGTGATCGGCCACGAAGGCATGGCGCGCGATCCGGCGGTGGATATCGCCCGCAACGGCGTGATTGCCGACAACATCGTCTACAACATCACCTCTGCCGCCAACAGTGCCTATCCGGACGGCGAGATGGCGGCGGGCGGCATCTATGTCGACGGCGGCTACAACATCGTGATCGAGCGCAACCGCGTTTTCGCCAGCGATATGGGCATCGAGCTGGCCAGCGAACACGCCGGTAAGGCCACCCGCAACGTGCTGGTGCGCAACAATCTCATCTACAACAACCACCGGGTCGGCCTGTCGATTGGCGGCTATGCGCCGGACGTGGGTGGCACCGTGGACTGCCGCATCGTGCACAACACGTTCTACAAGAACGATACCGCCATGAGCTGGGGCGGCGAAGTCGTGATTCAGTACAACGCCCGTGACAATGTATTCGAAAACAACATCGTCTACGCGAACGCGCAGGCGGTGTTCATCAACTACTACGTCGAGTCCACCGAGCGGCCGCTGACCAGCGACCGGAACCTGTTCTATACGGAAGCAGGGCGCTACGCCGGCCAATGGCAATGGCGCGGCAAGCACTACGACGACATGAGCGGGTATGCCCGTGTATCGGGTAACGATGGATCATCCCTGTTCGGGCATCCGCGCAAGGTGTCCGCGCGCTTTGTCCCGGATTTCGCTCGTCGCCAGCAGACCGGCCCGCGCGTCGTTCCACGAGGGCACGGCGAAGGTGCTTTGCGCGATACGGGCTATGCGGCCGCCGCTGCCGGCACGTCGGATTTCGGCGCCTACGAATATTATTGAATCAGTGCCTGCGGCAAACCTCTGCGAAGGCAAATACCGCATAGCTCACGAACCAGCAAAGCGCGATGCTGACCAGATCGTGCGATAGAAAATGCGCACCGCGCAGCTGTTGTGTCAGGCCGTAGAGCGGACCGATGAACACCGCGGGCAGCAGCCAGAGCCAGGGGCGCTGTAAGTGATAGTGGCGGGCGAAGAAATACAGCGCGACCAGGCAATAGCCGCCGGCGGCATGCCCGGCCGGAAAACAGCCACCCACCTCGCCGGGGTACAGCGTATAGGCGCTGCCGGCCAGATCGCCGCCATAGCGTTGCAGATCCCAGGGGCAGGGCAGCGCCAGCAGATGTTTGCTCAGCGATACCAGTAGCAGGCTGGCAAGTACTGCCGCACACAGGCACACGAGGCCGCGCCGCCACGGCCGCAGTCGGGTATGCCAACAACTCATCGCCGTGAGCACGAGCAGGGCCATACCCCAGGCGATCGAAAAACGTTGCCCGTCATCATGCAGCACCTGCGAAGTCAGCCAGGCATGGCGTAGCGCCC
The DNA here is from genome assembly GCF_964012375.1 of uncultured Salinisphaera sp. NCBI lineage: Bacteria > Pseudomonadati > Pseudomonadota > Gammaproteobacteria > Salinisphaerales > Salinisphaeraceae > Salinisphaera > uncultured Salinisphaera sp. The sequence continues at coordinate 13,156 of NZ_CAXGSH010000028.1, read as the reverse complement.
AGTGCCCGCCTTCCACGCCATACAGCCAATCCGCCCAGAGCCGGTCGATATCGAAAGCGCGGATGACCACCAGGCCTGTAATGAATGCAAGACCGGGGTAGACCAGGAACGGTCTGTTGATCGTCGGCATGTGGCTGCGGACAAGCCGCAGGCGATCGGATGTCATGTGTGAGGCCTGGTGTGCGGGCGGGACCAAGCCAGAAGCCTGTGCGGATACGCGTTCGCCATTTGTCGGTGTGCTGTCGGAAATTCGTGCGCGCGGCGGCCCCGCGACCGCGGCGAACGAAAAACAAACGCTTGGCTAACAGCGCAGTTATCGGCCATATCGATAATCGTGCGACATATCCCTACAAGCAGGAGGCTGGATGCGCAGCCTGGGCGGTTTTGCTATGTCGAGCGGGACTCGGATTGACATGCCCGATGCGCGTTGTTCGCAGCGGCCCGGTCTTACCGTGGTCATTCCGTTCTACAACGAACAGGACAATGTCGAGCAGCTGATCGATGAGCTGCGTGCGGCGCTCTCTGCGTTGGGCGACTACGAACTCATCGCTGTCGACGACGGGTCGACCGACGCCACGGCCGCAGTGCTCGAACGTGCAGCCGCGCGCGTGCCAGCGCTGCGGGTCCTGCGTCTGGCCCGCAATCGGGGGCAGAGTGCGGCCATCGCCAACGGCGTGCGTGCCGCGCGTGCACCCTTGATCGTCACGCTGGATGGTGACGGCCAGAATCCGCCGGCCGATATCCCACGTCTTGTGCAGACCTATCGAGAGAGCCGCAGCAGCGGGCCGGTGCTCGTGATGGGGTGGCGCCAGCAGCGTAACGACAGCACGCTGCGCCGGCTGTCGTCGCGTTGTGCCAATCGTTTACGCAAGGCGCTGCTGGGCGACGGCTGTCCGGATACCGGTTGTGGCCTGAAGGTGTTTGCGCGCGATGATTTCCTGCGTCTGCCGGCGTTCGATCATATGCATCGTTTTCTGCCGGCGCTGTTCGTTCGCGATGGTGGCGAGGTGGTCAGCATCGCGGTATCGCATCGCCCGCGTCACTCGGGCCAGTCGAAGTACGGCGTACGCAATCGGCTCTGGGTTGGCCTGGTCGATCTGGTTGGGGTGTTGTGGTTGCAACGTCGTGCCTGTCGTTTCGAATCCGAGGAATCCCATGTTTGATGCGCTTCAGACACAGGATCTCGCCTGGATCGGCCTCGGCCTGGTTGGGCAGGCGTTGTTTTCGGCGCGTTTCATCGTGCAGTGGATCGCCAGCGAGCGCCGCCGAGCGAGCCATGTGCCGGTGGCATTCTGGTACCTGAGCATCGCTGGCGGCATCACGTTGCTCGGCTATGCCATCTACCGCGCCGATCCGGTGTTCATCCTGGGTCAGAGTACCGGCGTGTTCATCTATGCCCGCAATCTGTATCTGATTCGCAACGGGCATTCGCAGTCCGCGCCGGCCGAGACCTGACATGGTGCTGTCACGATCGGGCTATCAGCGTCTGGCAGCGGTTGTCTTCATTGTGCTGCTGGGACTGGCGGCCGCCGGGCGCGGCATGGGCGATATCCCGCTGGAAAGCCATGAAATCTATGTGGCCCAGACCGCCGAGAACATGCTCGAAAGCGGCGACTGGCTGGTGCCACGGCTCAACGGCGAATATCGGTTGACCAAGCCGCCGTTGAGCTACTGGCTGGTGGCGGGCGCCGGCGCCGTGACCGGGCAGGCACAGGTCAGCCCGGCCCTGGCACGCGCGCCGTCCGTGCTCGCTCTGGTGGGTATTGCGCTGCTCGCGGCCTGGATGGGCGCGCGCCTGTTCGAGCCGCGTGTCGGGTTGCTGGCCGGGCTGATGTGCGTGGCATCGTTCTCGGCCTTCAAATACGGGCACAACGCCCGACCGGACATGCTCTATGCGTTCTGGACCACCGCCGTTCTGGCCGTCTGGCTTGCCCTGCGCGAGGTGTCGCCGCGACAAGCCCGTTACGGGGCCTGGGCGATGTGGCTGTTGTTCGCACTGGCGACCTTGACCAAGGGCCCCCAGGCGCCGGCCATCATGCTGGGCGGCGCGGTGGTCTACGAGGGGCTTTTCGGTACCGGCTGGCGCGCCGTATGGCGGCGGCTGCATGCGGTGGCAGGCCTGGCGATCGTGGCGGTCGTCGTGCTGCCCTGGTATCTATGGCTGCGCGCAGCGATCGGCGCGACCACGCTGGACGATTCCCAGGTCTCCGGTGCGCTGTTGAGTGTGGATATCACGCGTTTGTTTGCGCCCTTCTATTTCCTGCGTACACCGTTACTCTGGTTGCCATGGGCGTTGTTGTTGCCGGTGGCGGGGCTGCAGATATGGCGCGATCGGCGCGGGCCGTCCGGCCTGCTCGCCTTCGGCGTGCTCTTTGCGATGGCGGTGTTCACGCTCGGCCCGCAGTATCGCGAAATTTATATGCTGCCCTGGCTGGCGCCGGCCATGGTGGTGTTCGCGGCCGCGCTCGTTCGGGTGCCGGCAGCGCGTGTGTGCGTGGCTCTCGTGCTTGTCGTGGTCGCGGCGGGGCTCGCCTGGCTGCTCTACCAGAGCGGTTTGGCGGGTCTGGCGAGCGTGCTGGCGGCGCTCGTCGCGCTGGTTGCGGCGGGTCATGCGCTTTCGCAGCGGCACACGGCACGCAGTGCCGGTTGGGTCGCCATCGCATTTGCGATCGGTTTGTTTCAGGGCGGGGCCGTGCCGAAACTCTGGAGCAGCCAGCGCTACGAGGAGCTGGCCTTCACCCAGCGCCTGGCCGGGGTGGTCGATGCCGATACTCCGGTCGTGGTGTGGGATATCGATGCTGCGCATTATTCTTATTATCTGGGCCGGCCGGCCCGCGGTTTCGAGGCGCTGGATAGGGTGTGCGACTGGATTGGCACACAGCGCGGCCGGCTCGTGCTGGTCTATCCGCAGGAGCGGCGCGCCGAACTCGCCCAGCGCCTGGTGCTGGACTCGGTGCTCGGCCCGCGCGATTCGGAGTTCCAGGCGAGTTGGGTCGCGGCCGGCCGCGACTGTAGCGCCGATACAGTCTCGGGGAGTTAAAGCGTGTATATCCTTATTGTAGAAGATAGCGACGACCTGGCCGCGAATATCGGCGAATACTGCGAAGAGCGCGGCGATATTGTCGACTACGCCGCGGACGGTCTTACCGGGCTGCATCTCGCCGCGGTCAACCGCTACGATGTGCTGGTACTGGATTTGAGCCTGCCGGGCCTGGATGGTCTGTCGCTGTGTGAACGCCTGCGCCTGGATGCCGGCAATAACGTGCCCATTCTCATGCTCACCGCGCGGGATACGCTCAACGACCGCTTGACCGGCTTCGAGACGGGGGCGGATGACTATGTCACCAAGCCGTTTTCGCTGCCGGAACTGCATATGCGGCTCAAGGCGCTGGTACGGCGCGCGGCCGGCGCCAGCGAGCAGTTGAGCGTGGCCGACCTGGTCTTCGACACGCGCAGCCTGATCGTGCGCCGCGGGGGCCGACGCCTGGAACTCACGCCCACCGGTATGCGCATGCTCGAGCTGCTCATGCGGGCATCACCGGCGGTGGTCCGTACGGCGACCGTCGAACGCGCGGTCTGGGGCGACGATCCGCCCGATAGCGAGGCTGCGTTACGCGGTCATATTCATCAGCTACGCGGCATCATCGACAAGCCGTTCCCCCAGAAGCTGCTCAAGACGGTACACGGCATCGGCTACCGGCTCGCCGACGATGACAAGCTTTAGTCTGCGGCCCGGGCTGCGCCCGCGTATTCTGCTAGCCACGCTGGTGCCGGTGCTGGTGGTGCTGGGCGGCATGGTCTATGCCGTGTCGTCGTTTCTGGAAGTGCTCGAACACGACATGACCCACGGCCAGCTCGCCCGTGAACTGGACCGGGTGGACGCCCTGTATCGGCGCGACCCGCAGCTGCTGGATCTGCTCGGGCCGAACCTGGAGACGTATGTCGTGCCCAAGGGCGACACCGACAGCCTGCCGGACAGCGTGAAACCCATTCGCAACGGCGAGTCGCACGAGGTCTGGCTGCCCGGCGCGGACTACGAATATCAGGCCACGCGACGCGATATCGGCGATCAAAGCCTGTATGTGCTGCTCGATCTCACGCCCGAAGAACGCCTGGAGAAGGAGTTGATCGGCGTGGCCTGGATCGCCGGACTTGGGGCAATGTTTCTAGCCGTGCTGGTCGCACTGTGGTTATCGCACGTGGTCATGCGTCCGGTGCGCCGGCTGGCCCATCGCGTATCGGCGATCGTACCGGGCGAGCAGCGCCCCGATCTCACCCCGGCTACCGGCGATCGGCAGCTCAATATCATTGTCGAGGCCTTCGATGGCGTGCTCGATCGTTTCGATGCCTTCGTCGCCCGCGAGCAGGCCTTCACCGAGGACGCCAGCCACGAGCTGCGCACGCCGTTGGCCACGGTAATCAGCTCGCTGGATCTGATCGTGGAAGACCGGGATCTGTCGGCCAAGTCGCAGCGGCGTCTTGCACGGGCGCGGGCCGCGGCCACGCGCATGCATGAGCTCATCGAGGCGCTTCTGCTGTTCGCGCGTGAGCAGGGCAGCGAGGTTTTCGATACACCGGTCAGCCCGGTCGTGCGCGAAGCCATTGCCATGCAGGGGCATCTGTTTTCGGCGCAGACAGCGGCCGCGATCGCGTTCGAGGCTGAAACCGAAGTCCATGTCAATGCGCCGTCCAGCATGGTCCTGTCGGTGGTGAACAACCTGCTCCGCAACGCGATCGAGCATGGCGACGGCGCACGGATCGACGTGCGTCTCGATGCCACCGGCCTGAGTATTCGCGATCACGGGGCGGGCATTGCACCGGCCGCACTGTCGCGGTTGTTCGACCGCCGCTTCAAGGGCCAGCATAGCCGCGGCCAGGGACTGGGACTGTATCTGGTCAAACGTGTCAGCGAACGCTTCGGCTGGCGCGTGGAGGTCGACAGCAACGTCGGCGCCGGCACCGAATTCGTGCTGTATTTCGCGGCGTGAAGTTCGTTCGCTGCCAACCCGGCGCCGCCATAACGAAATAACAACGCAAGCGCGATCAGTCGGACACGCTCCGCGCGCCATGCTCGGCGACGAAATTCATCGTTGGCGAGCGTTGGTATGGCGTCGAAGGCTCACGGTTTCAGAGCGGGTCGGGCTGCATGGCTGCAAAGGCTGCCGCGACCGGCCAGCGGCGTGCCGGGGCTCACCGTCGTGGCCGCCGCGTTCATCGCCGTTTTTCTGAACAACGTGTTCTGGAAAACGGTGATCGCCGAAGCCGATATCGGCGTGGCGCGCCACCTGGGGTTCGGTCTCGCGCTCGCGGCGGCCATGGTCGCTTTCTTCGTGTTGCTCATTTCGCTGTTTGGTCTGCGCTACGTGTTCAAGCCGGCCGTCGTGATGCTGTTGCTGGTGGGGTCGTTCGCCAGTTATTTCATGAGCACCTATGGCGTGGTCATCGACGACACGATGATTCACAACATGCTCGAGACCGACCGCGGCGAGGCCGCCGGGCTGTTGAGCCCGGCGCTGATACGCCACGTTCTGTTGACCGGCATCCTGCCTGCGCTGGTGGTGTGTTTCTGGCAGGTGCGCTATCGCAGCGTCTGGCGCGAGACCGGTGTGCGCGCGCTGACGTTAGCAGTCGCGATCGCGGTGCTGGGCGTGAGCGTGTATAGCCACTACAAGGATTTCGCCCTCGTGCTGCGCCAGAATCGCGAACTGCGCTATCTGGTGAATCCGACCTATCCGCTGTACGCGGCGATCGAAGCGTTTACCCAGACCGCCGAGGCTGCCGACCGGCCCGTCGAGGCGCTGGGCACGGATGCGCACCAGCAGACGCGCGCGGGTGCGCCTCGACGGGTGGTGGTGCTGGTCGTTGGGGAGACCGCCCGCGCCGCCAATTTTTCGCTGGATGGGTATGCGCGCAATACCAATCCACGGCTGGGGCGACGCGATCTGGTCAACTTCACCCGGTTCAGTTCCTGCGGTACGTCCACATCGGTGTCGGTACCGTGCATGTTCTCGCGCCAGGATCGACACAACTACGACGGCACCGATGCACGCTATACCGAAGGCCTGCTCGACGTGCTCGCCCATGCCGGCGTGAACGTGCTCTGGCGCGACAACAATTCCGGCTGCAAGGGCGTATGTGCACGGGTGCCCAGCCAAGATCTGTCCCATGCCGACGATTCGACGCTGTGCAACGACGAAGAATGCTTCGACGAAATCCTGCTGCGCGGGCTCGAATCGCGTATCGATGCCACATCGGGCGACCTGCTTGTGGTGCTGCATCAGAAAGGCAGCCACGGGCCGGAATACTACAAGCGCTACCCCAAGGGCTATGAGCGATTCACGCCGGTATGTGAAAGCAACGAGCCCCAGAACTGCGATCGTCAGGCAATCGTGAACGCCTACGACAACACGATCGTCTATACCGATGCGGTCCTCGACGAGCTTATTGCGCTACTCGCGCGTGACGCCAAGCGCAAAGGCGATGCTACCGCGCTGTTCTATCTCTCAGACCACGGCGAATCGCTGGGCGAGGACGGGCTGTATCTGCACGGTTTTCCGTACGCGCTCGCACCCTCGTATCAGACCCACGTACCGGCGCTGGCCTGGTTGTCACCGACCTTCGGACTCGACCGTGATTGCCTGGCGGGGCTGCAGCACAACGACTACTCGCAAGACAACCTCTTCGATACGGTGCTCGGCCTGTTTGCTGTCCAGACCCAGGTTTATCGCCCGGGTTCGGATATTTTTCGGGGCTGCCGCGCCGCGAGCTGAGGCTGCTGCCCTCAGCCCGCTGTTCATGCGCGGTCTGACGCGGGCGCTTAGCGGGGCAAATTCTTGGGCGCTGGCCCAGCCGATCGGGACAGGTTGATCGGCCGGGCGCTTGCGGCGCTTAATCGACCAGTTCGAAGGTCACTCCGGCGCGTTCGTGCAGGCGTTCGATCAGGGCGTCGCCAAGCAGGGTGGCCGGGGTCCAGAAGCCGCCTTCGGTTTCGCCGCGCTGGCTTAAACAGATCGCCGCCTCGGAGAGCATCTTGGAGGTGGAGCCGTAGCCCGGATCGCGATCGCCGACGACCTTGGCCTTGAGTTTTTCACCGGCCGCGGTGGTGCCGAACAGGCGCATGTCGTAGAAGCCTTTTTCCTGCGCGCTCGGGCTCGGGCCTTCGCCGGGCTCGGGCAGCACGAAGCGTTGCAGCAGCGCACGCGTGGGCTTGATGGCCACGCCGACGAGAAAACCACCCAGGCCCGCGGCCAGGCCGTAGGCGTTGAGCCGGCCCTTGGTGCCACGCCCGGTCATCATTGCTTCATCGTATTTGAACTCGGCGCCGTAGGCCTGGCCCGATAGGGCGTTGCTGCGCTGAACCACGCGCGTGTTGCAGCTGGCCATGATGAACGGCGCTATCCAGCTGTTGGCGTCGGGGTCGAAGGAGGCGCCCTTGGGATTGGGCTGGCGCACTTCGGGCCGATAGCCTTCGGGGCAGATCGAATAGGGGTTGGCCAGCTGTTTGCGCAGTGCCGGATTGGCCCGTACTTCCTTGGCGAAGTTCACCAGGCTGGCCACGGTGCCGCCCGAGAAGGTGCCGCGCATGGCTTTTACTCGCAGCTTCACCCGTGTGCAGGGCGCGCCGAAGCGTTCGCGCGCGTGGCGCTGCAAGAAATGCACGCCCAGATCCGACGGCAGCGAGTCGAAGCCGCAGCAGTTGACGATGCGTGCGCCGCTGGCTTTGGCGCGCGCTTCGTACTTGTCTAGCATGGCCGCGATCCAGTGCACCTCGCCGGTGAGATCGCAGTAATCGGTGCCGCTGTCGGCACAGGTGGCCACCAGCGTTTCGCCGTACAGCGCATACGGCCCCACGGTGGAGATGACCACGCGGGTCTGGGCACACATCGCCGCCAGCGAATCCGCGTCGTTGGCGTCGGCCACGATCATGGCGACTTCGGGGTTGCCGATTTCGTTGCGCACCTGGCCGAGCTTGGCCTTGGAGCGTCCGGCCATCGCCCAGCGCACTTCGCCGTCGTCGCCATAGCGTTCGGCCAGGTAGCGGCAGGTCAGTTGGCCGACAAAGCTCGTCGCCCCGAAAACCACGATATCGAAAGCAGGTGTATCCATAGCTGAGAGCACCGTTTGAACAGATGGACGTAATCTACTAGACAACCGCTATTACCCGTCATTGTCGACGCTGCTTGGCCGCCTGCCGTGCCTCGCGTAAGCTTGCCGCAGCCTCAATTCAGGGTCCGCCATGGTCTCTCAAGACGACTCCTACGATCGCGCTGCACGCAGCGCCGACAACGCCGGTTCCGGCGACGATACGATCGACTTCGGCTACGAACGCGTCGCGCGCGGCGAAAAGCAGCGCCGCGTGGGCGCGGTGTTCGATTCCGTTGCCGACAACTACGATGTGATGAACGACCTGATGTCGATGGGCATCCATCGGGCGTGGAAGCGCTTCACCCTGGAACTGGCCGCCGTGCGCGAAGGCGAGCAGGTACTGGACCTGGCCGGCGGCACCGGCGATCTGGCTGCGGGTTTCGCGCGCCGCGTCGGCCCGAGGGGGCGCGTGCTGCTCTCCGACATCAACGGCGCGATGCTCGCCAACGGCCGCGAGCGCATGCTCGATCGCGGCGTGGCTGGAAATATCGATTACTGTCTCGCCAACGCCGAGAAACTGCCGTTTGCCGACAACAGCTTCGACTGTGTCTCCATCGGCTTCGGGCTGCGCAACGTCACCGACAAGCCGGCCGCGCTTGCCGAAATGCAGCGGGTCACCCGTCCGGGCGGCCGGGCTATCGTGCTGGAGTTTTCGAAGCCGGCGGTGCCGGGGCTGGACAAGCTTTACGACATCTACTCGTTCTCCGTGCTGCCCTGGCTGGGCAAGACGGTGGCCAAGGACGAAGCCTCCTATCGCTATCTGGCCGAATCGATTCGCATGCACCCGGACCAGGGCACGCTCCAGTCGATGATGGAAACGGCCGGGCTCGTGCGCTGCGGCTATCACAACCTCACCGGCGGCATCGTCGCCGTGCATCGCGGTTACGCGCCCTAGCGCGCGCGCTGCGCGCCGCCATTCAACAGGCCCGGATTCGTCATGACGGACTCTTCTCTGCGAAGCCTGCCCACGCCCGCGCTGGGCGCGGCCGAGATCGCGCTCAATCGTTATCTGGGCAACGACCCGCGGGCACTCGCGCGCTGCGAGGACCTTGCCGGACATTCCCTGGAGCTGCGTTTTTCCGATCTGCAGCTACGGCTCGTATTCATCGCCGAGCGCCACGGTATGCAGCTGCGCGGCGTACCGGATACACAGGCAGACGTCTGCCTGACCGGCACCTCGACCGCCTTCGGGCGCATCCTGTTTTCCGGCGGCCGCGAAGGCATTACCGGCGGCGGTCTGCGTATCGAAGGCGATGTCGGCGTCGCCCAGCGCTTTTCCGATCTGTTCGCCAGCGTGGATTTCGACCTCACCGATGTCATCGACGCCCGGCTGGGGCCGGTGCCGGCTTATTTCGTTGGCCAGGGCATCAAGCAGGTCCGGGCGCTGTTTTCGCGCGCGGCCCGTGAATTTCCGGAACAGGCGGCCGAGTATCTGCGCGAGGAAACGCGCGACGTGATCGGTCCCTGGGAACACGAAAAATTCGCGACCGAAATCGAAACGCTGCGCGACGATGTCGAGCGGCTATCGGCGCGGGTAGCGCGTGTGAGTGAGGGGAGCCGCTGATGTTCGATCGCAGCCGGCGCATGCTGGAAATCATCCGCACCGCGCGCCGCTACGGCCTGGGCGAACTCGCTGGCGATGCCGCGCCCACCTGGTTGCTGGGCAAGCCGCGCGCGTTCGACGAGCCGCTGAATGTGCGCCTGCGTCTGGCGCTCGAAGAGCTGGGGCCGGTGTTCGTGAAATTCGGCCAGACGCTGTCCACGCGCCGCGATCTGCTGCCCGAGGGCATGGCCGAAGAACTGGCCAAGCTTCAGGATGAAGTGCCGCCGTTCGAAGGCGCCGAAGCACGACGCCTGATCGAAGCGGCCTACGGCCATTCGCTCGACCAGTTCTTCGAGTATTTCGAAACCGAGCCGATGGCCGCGGCCTCGATCGCGCAGGTACACCGTGCCCGCCTGCATGCACGCGACGGCGAAGCGCAGGGGCGTGAGGTGGTGGTCAAGGTGCTGCGCCCGGACGTGCACGAACGCATCGGCCGCGACGTGGCCGTGCTGTATCGGCTGGCCGGGCTGGCCGCGCGTTTTCACCCCGAAGCCAAGCGCCTTCGCCCGGTCGAGATCGTGGCCGAGTACGACCGCATCATCAACGACGAGCTGGATTTGATGCGCGAGGGCGCCAACGCCAGTCAGCTCGGGCGCAACTGGGCTGGTTCCGATCTCATCGTGCACCCGGAAATCCATTTCGACTACAGCACCGAAACGGTGCTGGTCATGGAGTATATGCGGGGCGTGCCGATCGACGACGTCGACACGCTCAAAGCGGCCGGCGTGGATTTCAAGGTGCTCGCCGAGCGCGGCGTGGAGATCTTTTTCAAACAGGTCTTTCGCGACAATTTCTTTCATGCCGACATGCACCCCGGCAATATCCTGGTGCAGCCGGAAGTACCGCATCGGCCGCGCTATGTGGGCCTGGACTTCGGCATCGTCGGCTCGCTGACCGTGGACGACCAGCGCTATCTGGCCGAGAACTTCCTGGCGTTTTTCAACCAGGACTATCGCAGGATCGCCGAGCTGCACGTGGAATCCGGCTGGATGCCGGCCGATACCAGCATCGAGGAATTCGAAGGCGCGATCCGGACCGTGTCCGAGCCGATCATGAACAAGCCGCTGGCCGAGATTTCCTTCGGGTTATTTCTGGTACGCCTGTTCAAGATTGCGCGCCGCTATCGTTATCAGGTCCAGCCGCAGCTGGTGCTGCTGCAAAAGACCGTGCTCAACGTCGAAGGCCTGGGCCGCGATCTCTACCCGCAGCTCGATTTGTGGGCCACCGCCAAGCCGGTGCTCGAGGAGTGGATGCACCACCGCGCCAGCCCGCGTGTGGCCGGCGAGCGGCTCAAGAACCAGCTGCCGCAGATCATGGACAGCCTGCCGCGCATGGTGCCCACGCTCATGAAGCGCCTCGATGAAGGCACCAATCCGGCCGCGCGCGAACTCGAACGCGCGCTTACCGATATCACCCGCGAGTTGCGCAGCGCGCGCCGGGCCATGCGCTGGACGGTGGTCGGCACCGGGCTGGTCGTTTCCGGGGTGCTGCTGGTGATCTATCCGCCCGTGCCGCTGTGGGTCGGGATTGTCGGCGGCCTGGCCGGACTGGCCTGCTGGGTGCAGGCCTCGCGCGGCTAGCGCGCTAGCGCATGCGTGCATCGGCGCTCGAGCCCGGGGCGGTCGACGACCGGCTCTGGCTGCGCGTGGCCGATGCCATCGACCGGCCGATTCTTTTTCGCTGGCAGGTCGAGGCCTATCGCGCCCATATCGAAGCGCTCTGGGGCTGGGATGAAGCCTGGCAGCAGCGCGACTTCGAGCGGCTGTTCGCTGCGCTCACGCCGCGGGTGATCATGCAGCGTGCCGGCAACGACAGCCGCGCGGCCGGCTATATTCAGACCCAGCGCCGGAGCCAGTCACTGCATGTGGCCAATATCGTACTCAGGCCGGACCGGCGCGGGCAGGGCATCGGAAGCCGTCTGCTGCGCCACGTACAAACGCAGGCCGAGCAGGCGCGCTGTGCGGTCACGCTCAAGGTGTTTCGCTGCAACGAGCGGGGGCGGGTGTTCTACGAGCGGCTGGGCTTCGAGGAAACCAGTCGCAACCGGACGCATTTCGTGCTTCGCTGGGCGCCGGACGGCGTCGATGAGAGTTTGTAATGGGATGGCTGGATAGCACGCGCCTGCAGGGCGACCACGTCGTACTCGAGCCGCTGGCGCACGGGCATGTCGATGCGCTGTGCACGGCCGTGCTCGACGGCGAGTCCTGGCGGCTTTGGGTGGCCGACGTGCCGAGTCCGCAGCAGATGTGCGCCTATGTCGAGACCGCGCTGGCCGCGACAGAACAGCGTGCCTTCGTGGTGCGCGAACACGGCGGCGAGATCGTCGGCACCACGCGTTTTTATGGCGTGGATGCGGGCAATCGTCGGGCGTTGATTGGTTACACCTGGTATGCCGCGCGTGTACGCCGTACCGCGATAAACAGCGAAAGCAAGTATCTGCTGCTGTCGTATCTGTTCGACGACAACGACGCAATCGCCGCGGAGTTTCGTACCCACAGCCTGAATATCGCCTCGCGCCGGGCCATCGAACGACTGGGCGCCAAGCAGGACGGGCTGCTGCGCAGTCACCAGATCCGTGCCGACGCCAGCCTGCGCGATACCGCGGTCTATTCGATCATCGCCGCCGAATGGCCGGCCGTGCGCGCGAACCTGCGATCACGCCTGGCCGGCGCCGCCTGAGCGCGCCCGGCGCGCGCACGCGTTAGCGATTGCGCAGAATGTGCAGGCCCTTGAGCAGGTTGAGCGCTTCGTAGAGCGGATAATCGGTCTGGGCCAGATCGCCGCTACCGGTGGCATCGTTCGACGGCCCCGGCACGCGCTGGTTGTCGCGGGTGTCGTTGGACAGGGCGCCGGCCAGGTCCGCCTCCGAGAAGGGGGTGACGCTGCTCGATTCCGCGGCGGTGACGTTCACGTTCTGTATGCCCACGTCCGGCTCGATGCCCTCGGCCTGAATCGAACGCCCGCTGGGTGTGTAGTAGCGCGCGGTGGTGAGCTTCAGGGCCGCCCCGTTGGCTAGCGGCACGATGGTCTGCACCGAGCCCTTGCCGAAGGTGCGATTGCCCATGATCACGGCCCGGTTATCGTCCTGCAGCGCGCCGGCGACGATTTCCGAAGCCGAAGCCGAGCCTTCGTTGACCAGCACCACGATCGGCGCGCCGTCGAGCATGTCGCCCGGGGTGGCGGCGAATTGTTGATCGGTGTTGGGCGCCCGCCCGCGGATCGAGACGATATCGCCGGCGTTGATGAACGTATCGGCCACGTCCACGGCCGAGTTGAGCACGCCGCCGGGGTTATTGCGCAGATCGAGCACGATGCCGCGCAGCGGGCCTTCGGCCTCGTCCTTCAAGTCGGAAATTTCGCGCTTCAGGCTGTCGCCGGTCTGGCTGGAGAACTGGGTGATACGCACAT
>NZ_CAXGSH010000027.1:0-37654 GCF_964012375.1 uncultured Salinisphaera sp. | reverse complement strand
GTACAGGCGGTGCCGGACGTATTCGCCCTGCCCAACGCCGAGCAGAGCTGGCATGTGGCCGTGATCGACGAGCGCGTGCTCACCCGAACCGAGAGCGGCCACGGCTTTGCCTGCGAACCCTCGCTATGGCCGGTGCTGGCCGGCGGCTGCACGCCGCCCGCGCGGCTGTGCGTCGAAGCGGCCGAAAACAGTGCCATCACACAACGGTTGCGCGACGAACGGACCCTGGAGCCGGCGCCGGAGCTGGAATCGATCGAACACGGCGACGACGACACCGTCTTCGCCCAGCTTCTGGCCCGAGCCGATGCCCATGCGCGTACCGGCATCAACCTGCGTCAGGGCGTGTTTGCGCGTGCCTCGGCGATGCAGGCCTGGTGGCAGCCGTTTCGGCTCACCGCAGGCCTGGCTGCCGCCTGGCTGCTGGTTGCCCTGGCCGCGCGCGGCATCGAAAGCTACCAGCTCCACCAGCGTATCGACGCCCTCGAAGCGCGCAGCGAAAGCGTGTTTCGGGAAACCTTTCCAAGGGTCGGCACCATCAACGACCTGCGCGTGCAGGCCGAACAGAACATACGCCAGCTGCGTGGCAGCGGCGGCAGCGGCGGTGTGTTTCCGCTGCTCCAGGCCACGGCCGAAGTCACCGGCCAGGCCGGCAACCTGACCATTCAGTCTCTGCAGTATCGTGATGGCGCGCTGTATCTGAGCCTGCGCGGCGACAGCGTGCAGTCGCTGGAAGCCCTGCGCGCCGGCTTTGCACGCCAGCCCGGCACCACGCTGAACGTGGAAAGCGCCGACGCAGCCGCCAACGGCGTGCAGATACGTGCCAGCGTCAGCGCGGGGTCCTCATGAACGCATTACGCCAGTGGTACGAAGGCCTGGCTCCGCGCGAGCGTGTGGCGGTGATCACCTGTGCGATCGTCGTAACGATCGCCCTGTTCTATTACGCGCTGTGGCGTCCGCTCAACACCAGCGTCGAGGAAGGCCGCCTGCGCCTGACTGCACAGGCAGACGAAACGCGCTGGATGCTGGGTATTCGCGACGAAGCTCGCCTGCTGCAGGCCGACAATACCCAGCGCCGTATTCAGGGCCGCAACGATTCACTGCTGTCGATCGTGGACACCACCAGCCGTGAAAACGGCCTGGGCGAGGCAGTACGACGCATCCAGCCGGACGACGATGACCAGGCCACGGTCACCCTCGAAAAGGCCAACTTCAACCAGATGCTGTTCTGGCTGCGCAGCCTGCAGCGCGACTACGGCGTGGCGGCCCAGCAGATGACCATCACACGCGATGAGGAGGCCGGCACCGTGCAGGCACGACTGACGCTCGCGCGAGGCAACGCTTGATGCGCGCGCTTCGCTATGGCCTGATCGGCCTGGTCGCTTTCGTCATCGGACTGGTGGCCTTCCTGCCGGCCCGGGTGGCGGCCGGCTGGGCGCAACAGATGGGCCCCATTTCCATGGGCGGCGTCAGCGGCACGCTCTTCGACGGCCGGGCCAGCTATATTTCCGGGCCCGACGGCGCTATCGAAAACGTCTCCTGGCAGCTGGAACCGGCGTCGCTTTTGCTCGCCCGTATCAGCGCCCGCCTGCAGATCGACTCCGACCTCAGCGGCTTCGATGCCGATGTCTCGCGTTCGTTGTTCGGGCAAACCACCATCAAGAACGTGACCGGCAGCGCCTCGGCAGGCTGGCTGGCCAAACTCGGCGGTTATACCTTCCTGCCGCTGTCGGGCGATGTCCGGGTGAATATCGACGAAGCGGTGTTCGACGACGAACTGCACTTCGACGCCCTTGCCGGCCAGATCAGCCTGGTGAACACGCGCTGGCAGCTGTTCAACCCACCGGTGCCCCTGGGTCGCTTCACGGCGGCCCTTGCCCACGCCGATGAGGGCCTGCGTGCGACGGTGGTGGAAAGCGAGGGCCCGCTCGCGATCGACGGCGAACTGACGCTCGATGCGACGCGGCGCTATCTGCTGGACGTACGTTTGCGCGCGCGTGCCGGTGCCGATGAACGCCTGCCGCAAATGCTCGACCAGCTCGGCCGTGCCGACGGCGACGGCTGGCATCCGATCCGCGAACAGGGACGACTCTGAATCACCTGCTGACCGGCGCCCTGGCGTTCACGCCATGGCTGGTGTTCGCGGCTTATGCCCTGATCGTGCTTCGGGCTACCCCGCGTGCCAGCGGGCCGATGGGGTTTTTTGGCGGTCATTCGCTGAGCGGGCGCAGCCCCGGCGTATGGCTGCTCGGCGCGTCGGCGGCCATCTCCTGGGTAATGGCCAAGAGCGTCGACAACGCCATGAACCTGACCGCCGCTTTCGGCTACTGGGGCGGCATCGGCTATGCCAGCTACTGGCTGGCCTTCGTGGTGGTGGCCGTTGCGGTCTACTTCATCCGCCGCTACGGCCACGACAATTCGCTGGCCGCATTTCTCGAGCGTAAGTACGGCGCAACCGCCACCCGGCTGTTTCTGGTCGTGATCGGCATTCGCCTGTTCAACGAGATCTGGTCGAACACCAAGGTCGCCGCCCTCTATTTCGGCAGCGAAGGCAGCACGCCCTACTGGGTGGCGGTGATCGCTTTCACCGGCCTGACCCTCTACTACGCCCGCCGCGGCGGGCTGCGTTCCTCGATCGTGACCGACGCGGCCCAGATGGTGCTGATTGCGCTGCTGCTGGTCGTTACTCTCGTGGTACTGGCGCCGGGCCTGATCGGCGCCACGGGCACCGGCGCCGCAGCACCGCTGGTCAGCGCCGAGATGCGCATGCACGGTATTACTTTTGCCGTGCTGGCCCTCGTGCAGACGCTGTCGTACGGCTTTCACGATCCGGTACTTACCGACCGCGCCTTCGTCAGTCCGCCGCACAAGATGGTGGCCAGCTTCGTACTCGCCGCGCTGCTCGGCGGCGCGCTGATTGCCGGCTTTAGCGTAGCCGGCCTTTATGCCCTGGCCGAAAACATCCCGGCAACGCCGTCGGTCGCCGTGGCCGTACCCATGGCGCTGGGCCTGGGCATGATGCTGCTGTTCAACGCGGTAATGCTGGCCAGCGCTGGCTCGACGCTCGATTCCACCTTGGCCTCCACAGCGAAGTTCACCGCCCGCGACTGGCGCGTCGCCCGTGCCGTGCCCACCCATAAGGACCAGCAGCGCGGCCGCCGGGCGATGTGGATCATCGCCCTATTGGGCAATCTGCCGCTGCTGTCGCTGTATATCAAAGGCGTCGGCCCGGCCGTGATCGCCGCGACTACCATCAGCGGCACCGCCATCATGGGTCTGGCGCCGATCTTTCTGCTGGCCTGGCTGCCCGGCGCCGGTCGACTGTCGTTTCACGTGGCCCTGTGGCCGGGGGTAGTGATCGGGATTGCCCTGGCGCTCGAACGCCTGGCCGGCCTCGACCTGATTCCTGACGCCCTGTCGCTGGGCAGCGGCCCGTATGCACAGACGCTCGGCATCAACGTCTGGGGGCTGGCACTGTGTACCACGCTGTTTCTGGCGACCACCATCGCCACGCGCCTGCGTTGGGGTAGCATTCAGCCGGTGCGGTCGAACTCGGTATCCTGAATTCGACGCGGCGCCTCGAGTCGAGCGCGGTAGAGATAATCACGGGTCACCGGCACCACATCATTGCGCTGGGCAAGCTGGAGATGGAACACCACCAGCTCGCCCCAGCGAAAGATGGCCTGGCAGCCCAGCAGATAGAACTCCCACATCCGGCAGAAGCGCTCGCCCAGGCGGTCGCGAAACGCCTCGCGATGCTGTTGAAAGCGCTGGTTCCAGCAGTCCAGCGTGCGCGCGTAGTGCAGCCGCCACACTTCGACGTCCGCCAGACTCATGCCCGTCTTCTCGATACAGGGCACAACCTCTGACAGCGAAGGCACATAGCCGCCGGGGAAGATATAGCGCTCGATCCAGCCGTGGGTGTCCTCGATCGGCGGGCCGTTTCGCCCGATCGTATGGATCAGGCTGCGCCCGCCGGGGTTGAGCAAACGCTGCAGCTGATCGAAAAAGATCTGAAACTGTGGCCGGCCGACATGTTCGAACATACCCACGCTCACGATGGCGTCGTAGCCATCGCTTTCCTGGCGCTGGTGTTCGCGATAGTCCTGCTTGAGAAAACGCAGGCGATCGGCCAGCCCTTCATGCTGGGCGCGCGCCTGCGCATATTCGTACTGGTCGTCGGAGAGCGTCAGCCCGGTGACGGTCACGTCGTAATGCCGGGCAAGATAGCGCGCCAGTCCGCCCCAGCCGCAGCCGATATCGAGCACGCGATCGCCCGGCTCGAGACAGAGCTTGCGCGCGATATGGCGACACTTGGCCTGCTGGGCCGCTTCCAGGTCCATGTCGGGGCTTTCGAAATAGGCACAGGAATAGTGCATCTCACTATCGAGAAAGCGTGCGAACAGTTCGTGATCGATATCGTAGTGGTGCCTGACGTTGCGTCGTGAGCGCAGCCGCGAATTGGCTTCGCGAAGCCCGCGCAGCGCATGGCGCGCCAGATCGAGGATGGGGTTGGAACCGAACTTGTCCGCGTTCGTGAAATACAGCTCGAAAACTGCCAGCAGGCCGCCCTCGCCCGGCCACCAGTCACCGTCCATATAGGCTTCGCCGAAAGCCATTTCCGGATCCGAGAGCAGCCGCGCCAGTACCTTGCGTTCGCGCAGATGGATATGCGCTGTAGGCGGCCCCTGGCCGATGATCCGCGTGTTTGTATCCGGGAAGTGCACGACGAGCGTGCCTTGAGCGATCAACCGGTCGAAAAACCGTGTCTTCATGATGTCCCCGCCCTGGCCGGACGACGCATGCGCGACGCCCGACCGCGTTCTCATGCCTGCATAAATATTACACAGTCATCTTTTACCTGCATATTACACAATCATAAAACATGCCCGATTTCCATTGCGCACACGCTTTTCATGCACGCTCGGGCGTGTACTCTGGAGCCAAGCCGGTTTCACAAGGAGAAAGATGATGTTCAACGCCATCGTCGTCGCGGTCGACGGCTCCGAGCACTCGAAACGCGCCATCGATATCGCAGCCGATATGGGCCAGCGCTACGACGCTGCGGTGCACGTGGTGCATATTCCTCAACATACCGGGCACGAAAAGACGCTCGCGCTCGGCGGCGCGGCGATCACCCTGCAGCCCTCCCGGGCCGAACTGGAAGCCGCGGGCGAATCGGTCGTAGCGGCCGCGCGCAGCCTGCTCGAGGCTGCCGGATGCAAGAAAATCGAAACCGAGATACTGGGCGGAGACCCGGCCCAGCAGATCGTAGCCGCTGCCAAGCGCGTCGACGCCGATCTGATCATCATGGGCCGCCGTGGACTCAGTGATTTCACCGGCCTGGTGATCGGCAGCACGTCGCACAAGGTCGCGCATCTGGCGCCCTGTGCCTGCCTGACCACGCGTTAGACAAAAACTTGTCCGGCGGCTGCGCGCCGCAAGGCGCATGGGACAGCGCGGGTTGCCAAGCCCGGGCGGCCCGCGGTCGCTTGCGTGCTCGTCGGCCTGGGCGGTCGAATCAGGGCTAGTCGGCGCCGGCGATGGGCGCATGCGCACGGCGCAGCAGCCATAGGATATCCCGGCCGAACGACAGCAACAGTAGCGCCAGCGCGACTAGCAGCGCCACGCGGGCCACGGGCGGCGTGACCACCGGCAACAGACAGAGCATGAGCGTCGCGCCCGGCCACACGCAGCCGGTCTTGCGCAGCACAGAAGGCGGCAACGGCCGTTTGAGCGCCGGGAACAGCATCTGCGCCGCTATGAAGATATAGCGCGCCAGCCCAATCGCCAGCACCCATGGACCGGCCTTGCCCAGCGCAACAACCACGAGCGACAAGACCAGCAGGAAGAACGCATCGAGCTCCATATCGAAACGGGCGCCGAAGGCACCGCTGCTGCCGGTGCGGCGCGCCACCCAACCGTCTACCCCGTCCAGCAGCAAACAGCCGATCGCCATGGCGACAAATACATGAACGTGTTCGCTCAAGAACATGGGGAACAGGCCGGCACCGGCGAGAAGCATGACGATCGCGCCGCGTAGCAGCGTAATCCGATTGGCCCAGCCGAACGGCCGTGGCCAGGCCGAGCGGCGGACATAGAGCAGCGCGGCCAGGGCCAGATAAAGTCCGGCTACGGTCAAGCGGAGCGCCGCCGGGCCTGCCAGCGCGTAAAGCAACACCTCCATGACCACGCCAAGCGCGGTGAAACCGAACAGCAACTCGATCACCGCGGCGCGCGCATCGTCGCCCTGCGAAGACAGCAAACGGCCGTGCTCGCGCACGTTGGTACTGACCGCACGCGGGCTTCCCGGGACGCGCGGAAAAGTCGCTGGTCGCTGCAAAGGCGTGATGCGGGTTACATTTCGCACTTGGGTTCTTACTCGTGGGCAGCGCACGGGGGCGCCGGTAGGCCTTTCGCGGGGCTGGCGCAACCCACCCGCCGCGTTGACGAGTTTACGTAAACCTGTCTCCTTTCGTTGCAATTGTATGACATACGCATGACCGACCGTTTTGCCCGTGCCCTATGGCTGGAGCCGCCCAACGCCTGTGCGCTGCACCGGCAGCCGTTGCCCGAACGCGCGCCCGGACAGCTGCTTGTACGCAGCCGTTACTCGGCGGTAAGCCGCGGTACCGAAACACTGGTGTTCTCCGGCGCGGTGCCTGAAAGCGAATACGAACGCATGCGCGCACCGTTTCAGTCGGGCAGCCTGCCGGGCCCCGTCAAGCATGGGTATGCCAACGTCGGCGTCGTCGAAGAAGGCCCCGAAGACTGGCTGGGCCGCGAGGTGTTCTGCCTTTATCCGCATCAGACACGCTACGTCGTGGACGTCGACGCGGTCGTGGCGTTGCCTGCCGACGTGCCCGCAGCACGCGCCGTGCTCGCTGCGAATATGGAAACCGCGGTGAACGCCCTCTGGGATGCCGGCATCGGCGTGGGCGACCGCGTCAGCGTGATCGGCGCGGGGGTAATCGGCGCTCTGATTGCCGGTCTTGCGGCCGGTATCCCGGGCACCGCCGTCGAACTGGTCGATATCGACCCCGACAAGGGCGCGCTGGCGCAGGCCCTCGGCGTGGCCTTCCGACGGCCCGACGCAGCGACTGGCGATCGCGACGTGGTCGTACATGCCAGTGCGAGCAGTGCAGGCCTGGACACGGCGATTGCGCTGGCCGGCTTCGAAGCCACGGTGCTGGAAATGAGCTGGTATGGTGCTACGCCGGTCACCGTGGGTCTGGGCGGCGCATTTCATTCCCAGCGGCTGACGCTGCGTTCGAGCCAGGTGGGTGCGGTATCGCCCAGCCGGCGTTCGCGGCGCGATCACGGCTCGCGTCTGGCGCTGGCCGTCTCGCTGCTTGCCGATGCCCGCTTCGATGCCCTCTTTGAAGCCAAGGACGCCGCCTTCGACGATCTGCCGTCGGTCATGCATCGTCTGGCATCGCCGGCCGATAACAGCCTGTGCCAGCGCATCCGCTACGACTGACCGGGCGTTTTTCTCTAGCAATCAAGATAAGGACTGAATATGTTCAGCCTCACCGTTCGCGATCATTTCATGATCGCCCATAGTTTTACCGGCGAAATCTTCGGCCCGGCCCAGCACACCCACGGCGCGACCTATGTGGTGGACGTATCCTTCATGCGCGCCGAACTCGATGAAAGCGACCTGGTCATCGATATCGGCCTCGCCAGCGACGCCCTCAAGCGGACCCTGGCGGAGCTGAACATGCGCAATCTCGACGACGTCGACGAATTCAACGGCCGCAATACCACCACCGAATTCCTGGCCAAGGTCGTATTCGATCGGCTGCGCAGCGCCATCCATGCCGGCGAGCTGGGCAGCACGGCCACCGCCCTTGCCGCCATGCGCGTCACCCTGGCGGAATCGCATATCGCCTGGGCGAGCTACGAGGGCAACGTGTGAGGCAGGTTTCGTTCCTGGTGGCCGGCGCGATCGACCAGCCCACCGGCGGCTATTTCTACGATCGCGCCATCGTCGGGGGCCTCAGGTCGGACGGCATCGACGTCGACGTTATCGAACTCGACGGCGTATTTCCGGTTCCGGATAGCGCCGCGGTAAGCGCCCTCGACCGGGCGCTGGCGGCCTGTGCGCCGAATACGTCGATCGTTATCGACGGCCTTGCCGCCGGCGGGCTGCCCGAGGTGGTCGAACGGCATGCCGCCAACCGCTCGCTCGTGGTGCTGGTACACCATCCGCTCTGCGACGAGACCGGGCTGGCAGCCGATACCCGGCAACGCCTGCTTGAGGCCGAGCGTCGCACGTTGGCCTGCGCGGCCCGTGTGGTGGTCACCAGCCAGTTCACCGCGCGCCGGCTGGTCGCCCTCAACCTCGCCGAAGAAAGCCGTATCACGGTCGTCGAACCCGGTGTGCGGCCGGCCATACAGGCACGAACCGCCTCGCAAGGGCCCTGTCGTCTGCTATGCGTGGCCAGCCTGACCCCGCGCAAGGGCCATCGCCTGCTCGTGGAGGCGCTGGCTCAGGTCGCCGATCTCGACTGGCGCTGCGATTTCGTCGGCGACGATCAGCGCGACGCCAACGAAGCCCGGGCCGTGCGCGAAGCCATCGAGCACCACGGCCTTGCCGAGCGCATTCGCGTGCACGGCCCGCAGGATAGCGAGTCAATAGACGCGCACTATGCCGCTGCCGATGTCTTCGTGCTCGCCTCCTACTACGAAGGCTATGGCATGGTCATCGACGAAGCCGTGGCCCACGGGCTGCCGATCGTAACCACCACCGGCGGCGCGCTGGCCGATACCTTTCCCACCGGCGCGGGCATGTCGGTGGCGCCGGGCGATGCGAACGCGCTGGCACAGGCGCTGCGCACGCTCATCGACGACGCCGAACAGCGGGGCTGCGCGGCGGCCGCCGCGCGCAGCGCGCGCGCACGTCAGCGCGATTGGCCCGCGGTCGCGCGCCGATTCGCGGCGGTGCTCGCGTCATGACCGAATCCACCCCGCACAGCCACTTCGAAGCCGACTGGCTGAGCTTGCGCGAGCCCGTCGATCATCGAGCCCGTGCCGAATCGCTCACCGAAGCCGCTGCCCACTGGCTGGCCCAGCGCGCTTCGAGCGAACACCGGATCGTGGACCTGGGCGCCGGGCGCGGGTCCAACCTGCGTTATCTCGCCTCGCGGCTGGCTCGATCGCAACACTGGCGGCTTATCGATCACGATCCCGCCTTGCTCGGCGCAGCACAGCGCGACGCGGCCACGCTCGTCGACCCGGCCGGCGCGCCCATCACCATCGAAACCGATACGCTGGACCTCAATCACGCCCGTTTCGAAGCCGCCCTCGACGGCGCCGAGCTAGTCACGGCCTCGGCATTGTTCGACCTGGTCACCCGCGAATGGATCGAGCGCCTCGCCCGTGCCTGTGCCGACCGCTCGGCGGCCGTCCTGTTCGTGCTGAGCATCGACGGGTGCATCGACCTCACGCCCGCGATCGCCGACGATGAGTTCGTCACCGATCTTCTGGCCGCCCATCAGCGCCGGGACAAGAGCTTTGGCACCGCCCTCGGCGCCGACGCGCCCACCGTGCTGCGCCAGGCGTTCGAAGCCCTGGGCTACGATGTAAGTCTGGCCGCCAGCCCATGGCATATCGATGCCCGCGACGCCGAGCTCGGCGCGGCGTTGATCGAAGGCTGGCGCAGCGCCGCGCGTGAACAGGCGCCCGATGCCGGCGCCCGGATCGATGCCTGGGCGCGCGCACGTACAAGCGCGCTCAGGGCGAACGCGCTGGTCATCCGTGTCGGCCACCAGGATCTGTTCGCCACGCCCGGGCCATGAGCCGTTCGGCTTGGGGTACCGGGCTGCGTGCGCTGACCACGCTCGTTGTACTTGCGGCGGTACTCTGGCAAATCGACGCGGGCGCGGTAACGCGGCAGCTCCACGACCTGCGCTACCCATGGCTTGCCGCCGCACTCGCACTCACCGTGCCGCAGGTAGCGATCTCGGCCTGGCGCTGGCGACTTACGGCCGGCTGCATGGGCCTGACCCTGTCGCTGGGTGCAGCGATTCGCGAATATTATCTTGCCACCTTCTTGAATCAGATCCTGCCGGGCGGCGTACTCGGCGACGCCAATCGTGCCTGGCGCCACGCGCGCGGCGATGCCGACACCGTCGCCGCCTGGCATGCCGTATTCATCGAGCGCTTTTCCGGCCAGCTGTCGCTCGTGCTCGTTACCGTGGCGGCGTTCTGGCAGTCGCCGCTGCTTGCCCGGGGCATGGCAGCGCGCTTTTCCACGGCCCCCATCAGCACGCCGTCGGGCATGGCCGTGGCCGTCACGCTTGCGTTGCTGATCGCGGCGAGCGCCGCGCTGGCCTGGCGTAATGCCCGTGTCGCTGCAGCAATCAACGCCTTCGCAACAAACCTGCGGCGTAGCCTGCTCTCGCGCCACGTCTGGCCGGCTCAGTTCGCCAGTTCACTGATCGTAGTCGCAAGCTATATCGGCGTATTTCTGCTCTGTGCCCAGGCCATCGATCTGACCACACCGGTCAGCACGCTGGTCTGGCTAATACCGCCGGTGCTTCTCGTAATGGCGCTGCCGCTGTCAATCGCCGGATGGGGCCTGCGCGAGGGCGCGGCCGCGCTGGTCTGGTCACTGGCCGGACTGCCCGCCCACGAGGGCGTCGCGCTGTCGCTGTGTTACGGCGTGCTGGTGCTCGTGTCCAGCATGCCTGGCGCGCTCGTACTCGCCTGGCCCAGAGATGGGCGGCTGAGTGCTGGCAACACGAAAATCAAGGCGGACATTCGCAAATAAGTCCGGATGCCGATGGCGGGCTAATCCTTGTTCCATAGACGTCGTGGCGGTGCCTGGTGCCTGGATTCAACGGCTCCGTTCTTGAAGAGCAACCGCATATTCCCTGGATTGCACAGATGACCAAGCGCGCCACCTGCATCAGGCAATACCGAACCAGCGCAAATTGCTGTCTTTGATCCGTGTGATCGGCGTCGATCGCCTACTACGGCCAACTCAGCGCATCGACGCAATCTGCGGATATCAGCCGGCGTTATTCGCGTACCGAGGTTTCTAACCAGGCGATGCGGGCGTGCGCAAATCCAGATCGAAAAACATATCGTCGCCCATGACCTGATGTCGGCAGCTCGGCCGCAGCGCGGTGTCGAGGCGCATGATCGGTTCCAGCGACAGCGCCGGGCGCCCCGAGCCGATGAGCATGGGGGCGACCACCACATGCAGGCGGTCCAGCAGGCCGGCGTCGAGAAAGCGCGAGATCGTCACCCCGCCGCCCTCTACGAGCACGCGAGTCAGGCCACGGTCGGCGAGCATGGCGAGCACCGCGGCCGGGTCCATCGCCTGCGCCGGGCAGTCGAGCACCACGCGCTCTACGCCGGCCGGGCTGGGCCCGGCCTCGGGGCCGACGACATGCAGCGTAGGCGTCTCGGTATCGGCGAAAAGACCGCGATCTGCGTGCAGGCGCGCCCGGGGATCGAGCACCACGCGCACCGGATTCGTACCGTCCACGTGCCGGACCGTCAGCTGCGGGTCGTCGGCGGCGACGGTGCCAGCACCCACGATCACCGCGTCCACCAGCGCGCGCAGTCGATGCAGGTGAATACGGCTGGCGTGGCCGGTGACATAGTGGGAGTGTCCGCTGTCGGTGGCGATTCGCCCATCCAGGCTCTGGCCGAGCTGTGCGATCACGAAATGCGGCCCGCCCAGCGCGACCGGCAGCAGCGCGTCGAGCAGCGCAGCGGCCGAGGCCGAACACTCGCCCTCGAACTGCCATGCATGGCGTTCATCTATTATGATGGGCGACTGTTGCGCCTTGCTATCGGCAAGCGTGGTCGGCGCGACGCGCGCTTTGCTGCGTGCATCCTGAATCAACCGCCAGGCGTAATCGTCGTCCATCACAGGCATTTTTTGCTCGCCGCAATCCTTGGTCCAACGCGGCGCGGAAAACCGCGCGGGCCACAGACTCTAGGATATTGCGTCGCCCTATGCGAACGCCTGTGAAGCGACGATCACGCATGCCCGGCGCATGCGGCTTGATTTTTACGTACAGGGACCGGATTGAGAGACAGTATGCGACAGGTGGAACGATCGATATTCGATTTGCGGCGCGGCTTGCCCGTACTCATCCGCAGCAGCAGCCCACAGACCGATAACTCGCATCCGGCCACCCTGGTCGCCCCGCTGGAAGGCATGAGCGACGATGCGCTCAAGCGCTTGGCCGAACATGCGGGCAATCCCTGTTCCCTGATCGTGACCCGCCACCGTCTGGAAGTGCTGGGCATCGATACAGAGCACGAAAGCATGGCCTTGCCGATTGGCGAGCACGACAGCGCGGCCCAGGTCATTGACTGGGCTTGCGCACGGCATCCGAAATCCCAGCCCGCAGCCGACGAGATAGCGAACGCCTGCGACGGCGATGTCGCCGGCCTATCCCTCATGCGCCGCGGTCTGCTCATTCCGGCCGCAATCACGGCTCCGGTCACCGACGAGCGCCTCGCCGCGATCGAGGCCCGGATTAAGGACGGCAGCCTGCTGGCCATCGATACCGACGCCGTGGCCGACTACGAAAACAACGCGCCCTATTTTCTCAAGCGCATCAGCGCCGCCGACGTCCCACTGGACGATGCACCGCGCTCGCGCTTCGTGCTGTTTCGCGAAGCCGACGGAATGCGCGAGCATCTGGCCATCGTCATCGGCGATCCGGAACAATGGGCGGACGCCGTGCCGGTACGCCTGCATTCGGCCTGCCTGACCGGCGATCTGTTCGGCAGCCTGCGTTGTGACTGCGGCGAGCAGCTGCGCTCGAGCGTAGCCAAGATCGCCGACCACGGCGGCGGCGTGTTGCTCTATCTGGCCCAGGAAGGCCGCGGCATCGGGCTGGCCAACAAGCTGCGCGCCTACAGCCTGCAGGACGAAGGGCTGGATACGGTCGATGCCGACCATGTTCTGGGGTTCGGCGACGACGAGCGCAGCTACAACGTGGCGCTGGAAATGCTGGCACAGTTGGAAATCCGGCGTATCGAGCTGCTGACCAACAACCCGACCAAGATCGAGGCCATGAGCCGTGGCGGCGTCGAAGTCGTCCAGCGCAGCGGCGTCTACGGCCGGGTCACCCATCAGAACCGGCGTTACCTCACCGCCAAGGCCACCCGCGCCGGCCACTGGCTGGACCAGGTGCTGGGCGCCACGCCGGAAGACGCAGAAGCCGCCGATCGCTGATCGCTGATCGAAAACAACCGGCCTGTTGTCTTATCGGCCTGTAATCGCGTTCGTTCGCGGACAGCCCGCCTCGTGCCGTTCGTCGGGCGCCGGGCGCGTACTACGCGCGGTGGCCGATCGTTTTCAGATCAAAGGCCAGCGTTTCGGCCATGATCTCGGCCAGGCGCGCGCCAAATTGGGCGGCAAACGCGGCGCCGTGCTCGGCGCTGGCCAGACGCGCATCGCCGGCCACGCCGGCCGGATGTAGATCCTCGGCCATCCAGGCAAAGCCGGCATCGCCTTCCGGTAGGAGTGTGGCCCCCGCCTCGGCCCGACGCGCGCCAATCGGCTTGAAGTCGGCGATATGCGCCCGGCGTACGGCCTCTGGCGCGAAATGCAGCATGAGCGAGGTTTCCAGCGCCCCGCCGTGCAGGCCATGGGCCATCTCATGCGCTGCCAGGCTGTTCGCCGGTGCCGCAAACCGGAAATAGTTGGCCTTGACCACCAGCATGTCGTGGGCGGCGCGCAGCTTGAGCGCGGCCAGATCGAGCACCGCCTTGTTGCCGCCGTGGCTGTTGAACAACAGCAGCCGCCGTACCCCTGCACGGGCCAGCGCCGCGCCGATCGATTCGATCGTGGTGATCGCGGTTTCCGGCGCGAGGCTGAGCGTGCCCGCATAGTTCGTATGTTCCAGGCTCGCGCCGATGGCCAGCGTGGGCAACAGGAACACCGGCGCACTGTTGTCGGGCAGGCGTTCCAGGGCCGCGCTCAGCAGACCTTCGCCAATGGTGACGTCGGTGGCCAGCGGCAGGTGCGGGCCGTGTTGCTCGATCGCGGCGACCGGCAGTACGGCCAGAGCGGCGTCGTCGGCCAACGCGTCCAGCTCGGGGCCGGTCAGGTCTTGCCAGTAGTACCAGGCCATGCTCAGGCCTCGACCACGGGCAGTCGCCGACTTGTGGGTTTGTCGAACGCGTTGATCGCTTGATTCATGGTGGCTCGTCGTCGCCTGAGAAAGGCTCTAGTTGCTGTTTTCGCCGTCGCGCGGCGCCGGCTCGGCCACGAAGCCAAGCGTCGCCGGCATGTCGGCCCGGTCGCAGCGATGAACCGGCAGGCGTTCACCGGCAAAGACGAGCTCCAGACCCGTTGGGCGACCCGGCGCGGCTTCCAGTGCCTCGGCAAGTGCCGCCTCTTCCACCTCGGCGTCGCTACCGCTGGCACGCAGGTGTTCCAGCACCCAGGCCAGATCCGCGCCCTGGATAAGCACCGCGCCGGCGTCGCTATCGAGCACGGCGTTACTGTCTTCGTCCAGATACAGGCCGCGCGCCTTGTCGATCGGCTGACCGGTATGGGTAACGAGCCGGTCGTCGGCCTGCACGCGCGCGATCAGCGGCGCGTATTCCAGCGTGATATAGCCGCGCTGGGGCCCGTTCTGGAAAAACCAGCGCCCGTATTCGTCCACGCCGTAGTTGCGCGCGATGGTGTCCACGATCCGTCGGTGGCGGATCACCTCGCCCTGAATCAGCCATTCGCCGCGCCGGTTCAGCCCCAGCCAGCCGAACAGTGCAGGTACGTTCGGCATGCGCGCCATCGCGCGTTCTACCCAGTCATCCATGGCTTTCGCTCTTCGGTTCTAGACCCGCGATCATACGATGCACCCGGCATGGCGCGACAGGCCCGGCATCCGGGCCGGGCGTTCGCGAGTGGCGTGGGCGACCCCGATCTGCTGCAATCGCCGCATGTACGATCGTATCGTCATCGGCGGCGGTATCGTGGGCCTGGCCACCGCCCGCGAACTGCTGCGCCGCGAGCCCGGGCAACGGCTGGTGGTGCTGGAAAAGGAGCCCGGGCTGGGCGCCCATCAGACCGGTCACAATTCGGGCGTGATCCACGCGGGGGTCTATTACGCGCCGAATTCGCTCAAGGCCCGTTTCTGTATCGCCGGCAATACGGCGACGAAAGCGTTCTGCGCGGCGCACGCCATCCCCTTCGACACGCCCGGCAAGCTGCTGGTGGCCACAGCGCCCGAAGAGTGCGCGGGCCTTGAAACCCTGTTCGATCGTATGGGCACCAACGGCATCGAGCGCCACTGGCTCGACGCGGATGAACTGGCCGAACGCGAGCCCGCGGTTCGCGGCGTGGCCGCCATCCATGTGCCCAGCAGCGGCATCGTCGACTATCGTGCGCTCTGCCACGCCATGGCCGCCGATATCGAAGCCGGCGGTGGCGAGATCCGCTGCAACGCCGGCGTAGGCAATCTGCGGGAATATGCCAGCGAGGTCGTGGTCGAGACTGATGGCGACACGCTGCACGCGCGCCAACTGGTCGCCTGCGGCGGACTGATGGCCGATCGACTGATACGCATGCTCGATATCGAGCCGGGTTTTGTCATCTGCCCGTTTCGCGGCGAGTATTACCGCCTGCGCGAGAGCCGCCATGACCTGGTGCGGCATCTGATCTATCCGGTGCCCGACCCGGCCATGCCGTTTCTGGGCGTGCACCTCACGCCCATGATCGATGGCTCGATCACCGTCGGGCCGAATGCGGTCCTCGCCACCGCCCGCGAAGGCTATCGCGCCCGTGACTTCAGCGTGCGCGACACGGCCGAAATGCTCGCCTTCGCCGGCGTACGACGCATGCTCGTGCGCCATGTCCGCCCCGGCCTGCACGAGCTGCGAAACTCGTTATCCAAACGCGCCTATCTGGCACGAATACAACGCTACTGTCCGCAGCTTGAACTCGACGATCTCGAAGCCCACCCGGCCGGCGTGCGTGCCCAGGCGGTCGCCCGTGATGGCACCCTCATCGGCGATTTTCAGTTCGTCGATACGCCGCGCACCCTGCATGTCGGCAATGCGCCCTCGCCGGCTGCCACCTCGGCGCTGCCGATCGCCGCGCATATCGTCGATCGCCTGTTGGCGCGCGATTGAGCAGACGGCTGTCTTGCACACGCAGCCCTACGGGTTAGCATCGCCTGCTACGCCCGCGCCAAGGAAAATCCATGAGCGATCACGACCCGTTTCACTTCTACGAACCCCGTAACGGCCACGGCCTGCCGCACGATCCGTTTAACGCGCTGGTCGCGCCGCGCCCGATCGGCTGGATTTCGTCCAGGAGCGCGAACGGCGTGCTCAACCTCGCGCCCTACAGCTTCTTCAACGCCTTCAACTACACGCCGCCGATCATCGGCTTTGCCAGCGTGGGCTACAAGGACAGCGTGGCCAATATTCAGGAGACCGGCGAGTTCGGCTGGAACCTGGCGACCGAGTCGCTGGCCGAGCCGATGAACCAAAGCTGTGCGGCGGTTGACCCGGAGGTGGACGAATTCGAGCTGGCCGGGCTCACGCCGGCGCCGTCACGCGTGATCGACGTGCCCCGCGTTGCCGAAACGCCGGTGTCGTTCGAATGCCGGCTCAGCCAGGTTCTGCGCCTGACCGGCGCCGACGGCAGCCAAACCGATACCTGGCTGGTGCTCGGCGAAGTGGTGGGCGTGCATATCGAACGGCGGCTGCTCGTCGACGGCGTATACGACACCGCTGCCGGCGAGCCGATACTGCGCGCCGGCGGCCCGGCAGACTATTTCACCATCGGCGCCGAGACACGCTTTCGCATGCACCGGCCGCGCTGAGGCCGCGGTCACTGGCCGCCATCGTCCTCGCCAGCATCGCGGATCCGCTCGATCACCGGCCCGCACTGGTTTTCCTCGCCGCCGGTCGGCGAAACCAGGGCCAGCAGCGATGCCGCGGGCGTTGCGGCCACGCCCAGGGCGACGGCCGCGGCACCGCGTGCCAGCAGCGGACCGGCCTTCACCCCGGGCGACGGATCAGCAAAACTGCCGCGCACGTACAACGGCGAGCGCAGCGTAAACAGCCGCGGGCCCTTGCTCTTGGGGGTGATGGTCAAATCCAGCGACTCGGGCCCGAAGTCGATATCGCCGGTGATGTTGACGATGGCGTTCTCGGTATCGAACACGAACACGTTGGGCGTGGCCAGACCTTCCTTGATGGGAATATCCGCGGCCGCACAGTTGATCTTGACCAGTTCGTCACCGAACAGCTTGCCGACCACGTAGTTGCCCACGTTCAAGCCGGCCAGCTCCATGAGGTTGCGGCTGATCGCGCCGCGATCGATGAGCACCGTCAGCCGCCCGTCGGCACCGCCGAGCAAGGCCGCTACCGAATTGCCGGTGCCGGTGAAGCTGGCATCGGCGTTGATTTCGCCCAGACTGCCATCCAACGCCTCCACCGCCGGCACGATCTCATCCAGCTGCAGACGGCGAGCATGCAGATCGGCACGGGCGGCCAGCGGCGATTTGTTGCCTTCCAGTCGCAGGGTGGTATTGAGTTCGCCCTTGGCCACGCCAAAGCGCAGCGGGTCGAGCAGGATCTCGCCGTTGTTGAGCACCAGATGCGTATACAGATCGTTGAGCGGCAGCGTGTCGCCGTGCTGGATGCGTTGCGCGGTGAACTTCACGTCCGCATCCATGGCGGCCCAGCTGTCGGTATCGAATTCCTCGACCGGCAGGACCTTGTCTGCCGGCTGGCGGGTGGATTCGCCGCGCTCGGCCTTGTGCTCGTTCGAATCGGCCCCGATCAACGGGGCAAGATCGGCGAACAACAGCTGCTTGGAGACGAGCTCGCCGCTCAGCTTCGGGCGCTCGCCCTTCTGGTCGAAGGTCAGATCGCCGGCAATGTCGCTGTCGCCGATCTGGCCGGCGAAGTTGCGATAGGCAAACGTCGAGCCCTTCTCGTGATCGATCTCGGCGGTCAGATGGCCACGCGTTGAATACGCCGGCGTGGGCGGCAGCGTCACCCCGGTCAGCCGGTAGAGGTTGTCCAGGCTCGCCCCGGAAAAAGCGACGTCCAGGTCGGCGCCGCCGAAATTAAGCGGCTGGCTGATCGTGCCAGCGATCTGCACGCGCGTACTGCCCGAACTCACATCGGCCTGGACGGGAAACGGCGTGGTTTCGCTCTTGAGCGCGAGCACGCCGCCGATCTTGCCTTTGCCGGATAGCGGCGCGCCGCGATAACGCCCGTCGATGCTCCAGCCGAATACGTAGTCGCGTACCGCGTCCGCGTCGGCCTTGACCGCGCTGTCGTCGCCGGTGACCTGGGCGAACGGTATCGCCGCCCCGAGGGG
This sequence comes from uncultured Salinisphaera sp., assembly GCF_964012375.1. NCBI lineage: Bacteria > Pseudomonadati > Pseudomonadota > Gammaproteobacteria > Salinisphaerales > Salinisphaeraceae > Salinisphaera > uncultured Salinisphaera sp. The sequence goes on along the minus strand of NZ_CAXGSH010000027.1, from coordinate 19,335 downwards.
TTCCACGGCGAGGCGGATATCGGCATCGAGGGTGGCGTCGCGGTAGCGGACCTGGCCCTTGTCGAAGGCGATTTCGTCGACGTTCACTGTCCAGCCGCTGCCTTCGGAATCGCCTGCGTCGGCGTCGGCATCACCGCCGAGATCGAAGGTCCAGTTATCCCGCCCGTCGGCCTGGCGTATGAGCGTGGCATCGGCGCCCTTGAAAGCGATGCGCGGCAGCGACACGCGCTTGCCAAACAGCCCCAGCGGCGCAAGCCAGGCGTCCACGCGCGCAATTTCTGCCATCGTGTCGCCCTCGAAACCGTCGGCGTTGGCCAGGGTTATGTCTTCGGCATGCAGGTGCGGCCAGGGGATCCAGGCTGCCAGGCCATGCTCGTCTTCGGGCCGGTCCCAGTCGAGGCCGAGATCGCCATTGATGGCGAAATCGCGCCCCAGCGCGGCCGACACCCGTTCGTTCACGGTGGGCTTGAGATAATTGAAGTCGAATAACACGACGAACAGAACGACCATCAAAAGCAGAACGACGAGGCCGCCGGCGATACCGATCCCGATTTTTGGCGCACGTTTCATCGCAAACTCCTCAAAGCACCCCGGCCTTGCTGATAGATAAAGCACCACTGAACTCCAGCGTTGCCGACGATGCGAACACGCCGGCCGGTCTGGCTTCGCGGTGGGTTCGGCGCCGCCAGCTCGTCGCTTGACGCCACCCCGACATAGCCGCCGGGCGCGATGTCCGCGAGCTGATTATGGCGGTAAACGTCGCCGACATGTGTCGGTAAGCGGCGCTCATCGCGACAAATATGCGACGCTATTACAGTCAATTGATGGAGCCCGTCATGTTTTCTATTCCGCGTTCGCTCACCCTACTCGGCACGCTGGCGGCCGCCAGCTTCCTCGTCGCCGGCTGCGCCACCAGCGGCGATTCCACGACTTCGGCCGCCGCCGACTCGGCCGGCAGTGGCGTCAAGCTGCTGTCGTATCGCTGCGAAGACGGGCTGCAGATCAAGGCGAGCTATCCGACCGATTCCGTGGCGCTGCTGCGCTTCAACGAGCAAACCCACCAGCTGCGTGTCGTGCCTGCGGCCAGCGGCGTGCGCTACGTTGGCGAGACCATCGAATGGTGGACGAAAGGCAACGGCGCGGGGTCCACGGCGCTGCTGTCACAGCCCAACGCCGACAACGCCACCCAGACCTGCGAGCAGGTGGCGGTATGAACCGACCCGCGCATGGCCGCAGGCCGGATTGATCTGACCCGCCAACGCCAGCGCGGCCGCCACCCGGCTCACGCGTGCCCGGCGACGAGGCATCTCGCATGCGGTTACGCCTGCTGATCCGACCGGGTCAGTCCAGATCCGCGCGCGCGACATAGCCCAGCCGCGGGCCGTCGGGGGCGGCATACACCGCCACCCAGCCATCGGCGGCGGCCTGTACCGGCCATACCTTGTCGCCCGCGGCCAGCGTGGCATCGACCCGCGCATTCGTATCGGGTGCTTCGCGCAGGGCGGTCTGCTGGCCGACAGCGCGGCTGGCAATCGTATCTAGCGCCTCGTCGAGCGCCTGTTGCGCACGCGGCATACCGTCGATGGCAGCGATCGCATAGTTGAGCACCGCCATCTGGCCGTCGCGTTGCACGCCCTCGCCGTCGGCATACAGCTGGCCGAGGTTGTAGTTGGCGGTGGCATATCCCTGGTCGGCGGCGCTACGGTAATAGTCCGCCGCGAGCTGCGCATTGCGCTCGACACCATTGCCGAGTTGATACAGCTTGCCGATGTTGATCTGGGCCGGGCCGTAGCCCTGGTCGGCGGCGACCCGATACCAGTGGGCAGCCTGCTCGATATCCGCGGAAACGCCGGTGCCGTGCTCATAAGCAAGGCCGAGCGCGCCTGCCGCTTCCGGGTAGTTGGCAGCCTGCGCCTCGAGTAGCGGAATCGCACGCTCGGGGTCGGCTGCGCCGCCCTGGCCGTTGATAAGCATCAGGCCGAGATTCAGCTTCGCGGCGTCGTCGCCGGCGTCGGCCGCACGTTCGAACAACGCACGCGCCTGCGGCAGGTCTTGATGACGCTCACCGAACGCGCCGGCACGGATTTCGCCCAGGAACCGGGTCGCACGGTGATAGCCCTGGGCATCGGCTTTTTGCAACAGCGCGACAGCGCGGTCGATATCCGCCGCCACGCCTTCGCCGTGGGCGTAGGAATAAGCCAACCCGTACTGGCCCTCGGCGTCGCCCTGGGCGGCCGATTTTTTGTACCAGGCCAGCGATTCCGTCAAGTCGACCGGCATGCCCTGGCCGAGCGCCATCATCCGGGCATACTTGGCCTGGGCACGTGCATCGCCCTCTGCCGCCAAAGGCCGAAACTCGGCCAGCGCCGTCGCATAGTCGCCGTGTTCGTAGGCGTCCATGCCGCGCTCCAGATCCGCCGCCGATGCCGACCAGGCAGCCACGCACAACAAGCCGGCGGCCACCGCCCTGGTCCGTTTGTTCATCCTTGAGTTTCCTTTATCAAGCGTGTTTCGGGCCGACGTACCGCCCAGTGCGTGCACGTCGGCGCATGGTAGGCGACGGCAATCTGCGGGCGCCGGCACGCCGGTGCCGCATCAATTTGCTCAAGCACTTGAGTGCTTAAAGATAGACATTTTAAATCAATTGCTTAACTTCGGGTGATAGAGGCTTGAACGTAATCATGCACAAAGCTTGAAGGCGACCTGCACGAAACCGATAATCACCGGCTCAACTTTCGATGCCGACGCGCACAAGGATTTCCCATGGCCAAGACACAATCCATCCTTACCGAGGATTCGCTGGATTTTCTCGAGCGCTACCTGAACAACGCCGCACCCACCGGCTATGAAACGCCGGGCCAGAAGCTGTGGATGGACTATCTCGCGCCGTATGTCGACGAGTTCATTACCGACGCCTATGGCAGCGCGGTGGGGGTGATCAACCCGGACGCCGATTACAAGGTGGTCATCGAAGGGCATGCCGACGAGATTTCCTGGTATGTGAACTACATCACCGACGATGGCCTGATCTACGTGCTGCGCAATGGCGGCTCGGACCATCAAATCGCGACCTCCAAGCGCGTCAACATCCATACCAAGAACGGTATCGTGGACGGCGTGTTTGGCTGGCCGGCGATTCATCTGCGCGACCCGCAGAAGGAAGAAACGCCCAAGAAGGACAATATCTTCGTCGACGTGGGCGCGACTTCGAAAGAAGACGTCGAGAAGATGGGTATCCATGTCGGCTGCGTGATCACCTACCCGGACGAGTTCTTCGTGCTCAATGGCGACAAGTTCGTCTGCCGCGCCATCGACAACCGCATGGGTGGTTTCATGGTGGCCGAGGTCGCGCGCCTGATCCATGAGTCCGGCGAGCGCCCGAACTTCGGCCTGTATGTGGTGAACTCAGTCCAGGAAGAAGTCGGCCTCAAGGGCGCGGGCATGATCGCCGAGCGCATCAAGCCGAACGTGGCGATCTGTACCGACGTGACCCATGACACCACCACGCCGATGATCGAAAAGAAGAAGACCGGCGTGGCCAAGATCGGCGCCGGCCCGGTGATTACCTATGCCCCGGCGGTACAGAACCGCGTACGCGAGCATCTGATCGCCACCGCCGAAAAACACGAGATTCCGTTCCAGCGGCTGGTCAGCGCGCCGGCGACCGGTACCGACACCGACGCCTTCGCCTACAGCAACCAGGGCGTACCCTCGGCCTTGATCGCGCTGGCGTTGCGCTATATGCACACCACGGTGGAAATGGTGCATCGCGACGACGTCGAGAACGTCATTCGACTGATTTACGAATCGGTACGCAGCCTGGAATCGGGCACGACGTTCAACTATTTCGACTAAGTACTAGCGAGCGGCGCGCGCGATGTTGAAAAAGATACTGATCGGTTTCGGTGTCTGCTTCATCGCGCTCGTGGTTTTGTATGCGGGTTTGATGGCCTGGCTCTTCTGGCAGACCTCTGCCGTGAGCCAGGACGTCAGCCCCTACGTCGAGCGTGTACTGCCGGAGATCGCGACCTGGCAATATCAGTCCTTTGAGCAAGAGCTGACCCCCACGCTGCGCGAGCAACTATCCACGCCGAAAGGCGACAAGCTCCTGCGCCAGTTCGCCACGCTCGGCGCGCTGGAGTCGCACGAACCGATACAGGTGATACGAACCGAACGCGGCGTCAATTTGAGCGAGGGTCGCTATAACCGTGCGGTCGTATTGATTCCCGCCCATTTCGCCGCGGGCGATGCAGAGATTCAGCTGGCGTTGGATCGCGTCGCGGACGGCTATGCCATCACCGGCATACACATTTCATCCGATGTATTCCTCGATTAGTCTGGCACCCATTGAGAGGGCTGCGTCTTGATTGGCAGCCTTGCCACCCTGCTGCTGTTTCAGCTCGCGGGCGAAATCATCGTGCGGCTGACCGGCGCGCCGCTGCCCGGCCCGGTGCTGGGCATGATTCTGCTGTTCCTGGCCCTGGTTCTGCGCGGACGCACGCCGTCGGTTTTCGCCGATACCAGCCGTGGCCTGCTCAACTATCTGGCCCTGCTGTTCGTGCCCGCCGGTGTCGGCATCATCAGCTATCTGGGCCGCGTAGCCGACGAATGGCTGGCGATCACCGTCACGCTCGTCGCCAGCACGGCGCTCGCAGTGGTCGTGACCGCATTCACGCTGCGCGCGCTCACCAGCCGGGGTCGCAACTGATATGGATCGCCTGACACAGATCTGGGTCTATATCGAGGAAACACCGCTGCTGTGGCTCGCGCTCACGCTGTGCGTGTTCTGGCTGGCGCAGCAGCTTTATCGGCGCCTGGGCAGCTTTGCCCTGCTCAACCCCGTGCTCGTGAGCGTGATCGTGCTGGTAATCGTGCTCAAGGCGACCGGCACGCCGTACGCGGATTACTTCGACGGCGCCCAGTTCATTCATTTCCTGCTCGGCCCGGCCACGGTCGCGCTCGCGGTACCGCTGGCGGCACAGGCCGCGGAGCTGCGCCGCTACTGGCTGCCGATCACCATTGCGCTGACCGCCGGCTCGCTCACCGCGGTGGCCAGCGCCATGTGCATCGGCTGGGCGCTGGGGCTGGATTCACAGACACTGCTGTCGATGCTGCCCAAATCCGTGACCACGCCAATCGCCATGGGCGTGGCCGAACAGATCGGCGGCCTGCCCTCGCTCACGGCCGTGCTGGTCATCCTGACCGGCATTACGGGCGCGGTGATCGGTATTCCGCTGCTGCGATTGCTGGGCCTGCACGACCCGGTGGCCAAGGGTTTCGCCATGGGTGTCGCTGCCCACGGCATCGGTACCGCCCGCGCCTTCGAACACAGCGAACGCGCCGGTGCATACTCCGGTCTGGGTATGGGGCTTAACGGCGCGCTCACCGCGCTGCTCGTGCCGTTGCTGGTGTGGCTGTTCGGGCTATAGCCTAACGGTCTTGTCTCGCGCTGCGGCTGTACCCATGCTCGTTGATATGACGATTCACGCCAGAGCGAACCGGCCAGCGCGCTCGCGCCCATAGGCCGCCCCGACCGACCCGCGCATGCCTTGCCAACCCGATGGGTGGCAAGCGCACGGCGTTCGCAGATCTGGCCCCAAACAATAACGCTATGAACGACGAAACCAACGCAGGCACCCAGCCGAACGAAACGCGCAGCCATCACGCCGACGAGATCAGCCATACGCTGGTCCACAGCGGCCCGGCCCCCAAGCCGGAGGTGATCCAGATCCTGCCGATGCGCGAAACCGTGCTCTTTCCGGAGCTGGTCATGCCGGTGGTCATCGACCAGCCGGGGGCGATTGCCAGCGCCCAGCATGCGACCCGCAACAAGCAGCCGGTGGGCCTGCTCCTGGCGGCGGCCGACAGCGACTCCGGCGACAACGGCGATACCCCCGGCAACGGGCTGCACCGTATTGGTACCGGCGCCAACATCATGCGCTATGTCACCAGCGGCGATGGCGAGCACCACCTGATCTGTCAGGGCATTGCCCGCTTTCGCGTGCGCGAGTTCATCAAGGACGAAGAAGGCCGGCTGAGCGCAAAGGTGGCATGGCTCGACGAGCCCGCCCCTGAAGGCGACAAGCACGTCGACGCGCGCATGGACAACCTGCGCAACAGCGCGCTGGAAGCCATCGAACTGATGGACCAGCCGTCGCGCGAACTCGCCCATGCCATTCGCTCGATCACCTCGGCGGCCCTGCTGGCCGATGCGGTCGCGGGCTATCTGGGCCTCAAGGCCAAGGAAAAACAGCAGATTCTGGATGCGGTGGATCTGGAATCGCGCCTGGATCGTGTGCAGTCGTTCCTCGATTACCGGCTGGAGGTCATGCGCCTGTCGCGCGAGATCAACCAGCAGACCCAGCAACGCATGGGCGAGCACCAACGCAAGGCCATGCTGCGCGAACAGATGCGCTCGATCCAGCGGGAACTCGGCGAAGACGAAACCGTGGCCGAGGAGGTCGAGCGCCTGCGCGAATCCCTCGACGAGGCGAAGCTGCCCGAAGAAGCCGCCGAGCAGACCGAGCGCGAGCTGCGCCGGCTGTCGCGCATGTCGGACGCCTCGGCCGAGTATTCGATGGTGCGCACCTATCTTGAGCTGATGGCCGAGCTGCCCTGGTCGAAGCTGTCGACCGACCGGATCGATATCGACGAATCGCGCGAGATTCTCGACGAGGACCACTATGGCCTGGACAAGATAAAACGCCGTATTCTCGAACACCTGGCCGTGCACAAGCTCAACCCGGAAGGCAAGGCGCCGATTCTGTGCTTCGTCGGCCCGCCCGGCGTGGGCAAGACCTCGCTCGGGCGTTCGATCGCGCGTGCCATGAACCGGGAGTTCGTGCGTGCCTCGCTGGGCGGCGTGCATGACGAATCCGAAATCCGCGGGCATCGGCGGACCTATGTCGGCTCCATGCCGGGCAGCATCATCAACCATCTGCGCAAGGCCGGCACCCGCAATCCCGTATTCATGCTCGACGAGATGGACAAGCTCGGCGCCTCGGCCCACGGCGACCCGGCCTCGGCGCTGCTGGAAGTACTCGACCCGTCGCAGAACGACAGCTTCAACGACCACTACCTCGGCGTGCCCTTCGATTTGTCGAAGGTGATGTTCATCGCTACCGCGAACGTGCTCGATGCGATCCCCGGGCCGCTGCGCGACCGTATGGAAGTCATCGAAGTACCCGGCTATACCCGTGAGGAGAAGCTGCAGATCGCCAAGCGCTATCTGGTGGATCGCCAGCTCGAACAGGCCGGCCTGAAGCCCGAGCAATGCACGATCGGCGACGACACGCTGGAAGCACTCATCTCGGACTACACCCGCGAGGCCGGCCTGCGTAATCTCGACCGCGAGATCGGCGCCATCGTGCGCCATGCCGCGGTGCAGGTCGCCGAAGGCAAGGCCGGCCCGGGCACGATTAGTCCCGAGGATCTGGCCGAGATTCTGGGCCCGAAGCGTGTCGATAACGAAATCGCCATGCGCACCAGCATCGCCGGCGTGTCCACCGGCCTGGCATGGACGCCCGCGGGTGGCGATATCCTGTTTGTCGAAGCCTCACGTTCACCGGGCAACGGCAAGCTCACGATCACCGGCCAGCTCGGCGACGTGATGAAGGAATCCGCTCAGGCCGCGCTGAGCCTGGTCAAGGCCCGCGCCAAGGATCTGGGCATCGAGCAGAAGCGCCTGGACAAGTCGGATATCCATATCCACGTGCCGGCCGGCGCGATCAAGAAGGACGGGCCCAGCGCCGGCGTGGCGCTCTACACCGCACTCGTATCGCTACTCACCGACCGCAAGGTACGTGCGGATGTCGCCATGACCGGCGAAATCAGCCTGCGCGGCCAGGTCCTGCCCATCGGCGGCGTGAAGGAGAAAACGCTGGCTGCCCATCAGGCCGGCATCAAGACCGTGATGCTGCCGCACCGCAACCGCAAGGACGAAGAGGATATTCCCGAAAACGTGCGCCGCGCGCTGGATATCCGCTATGTATCCCACGTCGACGAGGCGATCGAGATCGCGCTATCCGAAATCGACTGAGCGAAGCAACCCGGAGTCGAGTTGATCGCCGCTTGTGATGACGCACCAAATGGCAGTCCAAGCAATAACGACTCAATCCAAAAGTAGCGAAAAGCAGTCTTTAAGGACTACTATATAGTTTATAACGACTACTTAAAGCGCTATGATTGAATCCATTTTGGGTAGTGTAGCGGCAGAAAAAACGCTGCTTTGGCTGGATCGTTTCGAAACGGGCTATGCGAGCGAAATCGCTCGCTACAGCGGCTTGAGCACGAGTCAGGTCAACAAGCAGCTCGCGAAATTCGAAGACTCGGGCCTGATCAAGGCAAGGCCCGCAGGGCGGACGCGTTTGTATGTGTGGAACCCGTCCAACGCTTTGGTTGCCCCCTTGCGTGATCTGCTTTCGCGAACGTACGACCTCTTGCCGGAGCGTGAACGCAGCGTCTACGAGATACCGAGACGACGCCCGCGATCACGCGCCAAACCATTGACACCGATCGCGTGAAACATTTGGACGAGCTCACGCAGCTCGCTGCGACCATCTCCGAAGCGCTCGCCCGCGAAGAGATCGAGGCCGTACTCTCGGGTGGTGCTGCCGTACAAATCTACTCCGACGGCATCTACGTATCGAAGGATCTGGACTTCGTAACCGCCGCGTCGAACAAGGAAATCGGCGCTGTATTGGGCCGTCTGGGTTTTGAAGCGACGACCTCACGTCGACTGTACCAGCGCGAAGGTACGGAGTATCTGGTGGAGTTCCCGTCGGCCCCTCTAGCGCTTGGCAGAGAACTCGTGCGCGAATGGCACCAACTGCGTACAGCGTACGGGACGATACAGATATTGTCGCCGACACAGTCGGTCAAAGATCGACTAGCCGCCTATATTCACTGGCGGGATTTACAAGCTTTGCGGCAAGCGGGCGAAATCGCGCTGCGCCACGCGGTTGACCTCGCGGATATATTCTCGTGGCTGAAAGGCGAAGGCGCTGCCGAGCGCGACATAGAGGCCGTGCGCAAAGTTCTAGCGCCGGAGCCGGCTAGCTGACACTGCTTTAGCTACTCCGCCTCGATTTAAGGCTTAGCCCCCGTGTTCGGCTTCGATCTCGCGCAGCCGTGCCTCAATGGCGAACACGTGGGCGTCGTCAGCATCGAGCGCGCGCAGCGCCTCGGCGAGGTTGAGCAGGTAGTCGCGGTTGGGCCCGCTCGGGCCGTGTGACACCGAAATCTGGCGGGCGATGGCGTCAATGGGCGCATCGCCCAGCCACGCTTCGTTGTCGGCCGTAGCGATATACACCAAGCCTTCGTCGTGGCTGCCGTCGGCGAAGGTCATGGCGGTGGAAAACCGCAGATAGCCGTTCTTCTCGCGATGATCGAGATGTCCGAACACGGCCGGGGTAATACGATAGGCCATGCCGGCGCACACCGCCCCCGGTGCTTCCACGAGGGTGGCCACGCGGCCCGGTGCGGCGGGCGTGCCGCGGTGATCGTGCGACCCCTGCCAGAAACGCCGCTGCCAGCCCGTGATCGTGGCCGGCTTTCGTTCGATATAGTCGAAGCCGGCCTTGTAGATCAACGAGCCGTAGCCGAACAGCCACAGCTCGTCGCGATCGGCGAAACGCCCGGCGTTGCGGTTGGCGACCGTCGTGTCGAACGACATGCCCGGCCCCGCTCAGGCAGCCTGGGTATCGGCCTCGCCGGCCACACCGAAATGCGTGTAGAGCCGGTCGAGCACGCCGCGCAGCGCCTCGCCCTGAAGTGCGACGCGGGCCGTGAGCTCGGCCACGGCATCGCCGGCGTCAAGCGAATCCAGATCGTCCTGAATCAGGTCGAGCGCACGGATACGCTTGAGGTCGAGGTTTTCATCCAGATCGAACTCGATGGCGTCGTCCACGGCCACGTTGAGCTTGACCACCTGCATACCGGCCGCGAGATGGGCGAGCACTTCCTCGCGCTGCAGATCCATGGCGGTCACCCGCACGCTCGATTTGACCTCGTCGGTGGTTTCGAACACGCAGCGATCGCCGCATTCGAAGCCGTTGGGCAGCGCGTTGACGTCCTCGAGCCAGCGCGACATTTCTTCCGGCGGACGCAACTTGGCATCGGGACGGGCCACCGGCAGGCTACCCAGCGCTTCGCGCAACCGGGCGACCACGTCCTCGGCGCGTTTTTCCGAAGACGCGTCGACCCAGACGCGGTGCGCACGCAGATCGATGATCAACGGTGTGCGCTTGGAGCGGGTGAACGCCCGCGGCAACAGCTCGAAATGGGCCTCGTCCTTGATATCGGCCTTCTCGCGGCGGCTGACCTTGCGCCCTTCGGAAGTCTCGATACGTTCGACTCGATCGTCGACTTCCTCGGCCAGTACGGCGTTGGGCAGCACGCGGGTGATCTCCTGATGCACGCAGATGGCCAGCCCGTCGACCGCGTGCACCATGGCGTGTTCGCCCTTGATCGGCGGCACGAAACCGTCGACGCGCGTGGCCTGATCGCCGCAGTCGGGGCACAGCGCCTCGGCGAGTTTTTCATCGAGCTCGGCGGCGCTCCAGGGAAAGGATTCGGTGCCGAGAAACACACAGAGATTACGTATCCACATAGCCTGAGATAACCCATGGTCGGACAGGATGACGCGAGACCGCGCCGGCACGGCGGCATATATCCAGCGCCGCGTTGGAGCGCGACCTTACCCAACCCGGCAGGCCGCCTCAAGCATCGGCCCGAGCGGTACTGTCCGAGTGCGCGGCTGTTGCTCACGGGCGCGCTGTGGCAACATTCGCGCGCACTACGGGCCAGCGTTCCACGAACGCACGACGATCTTCGCTAGACGCGGTCCGAGCCTGTTCACGCGGTCGATCGCCGCGGCAAACCTCCGTGTCCCGTGCGATACGGCCGGCGATCGTTTACCTCAACCCAAGTCAACGACACGCTCATGTATCCAACCCGGTTCATCGCCCGCCTGCGCACCGCCGTTGTGCTCGTCGCCGCACTGGCCGCGCTGTCGGCCTGTTCGTCGGACAACGAAAGTGGCGCCGACAGCGACAACGCCGCCCAGCCTGCCGAAACCGTACAGGCCGAAATTGGCTATATGCCGATCCTGCCGGACGCGCCCTTGTTCGTCGGCCTGGAGGACGGTTCGATCGCGAACGCCGGCATACAGCCCAAACTGGTTTCATTCCAGAACGGGCCGGCGATGGTGCAGGCGCTGCTGGGCGGCCAGCTCGATATCGCCTACTTCGGCATCGGGCCCACCATGGTCGCCCGCGGCAAAGGGGCAGATATCAAGGTGGTCGCCTCCAACATCATCGAACAGATCAGCTTCGTGGCGCTGAGCGAGCTCGCACCCTATTTCGAGGACGGCGACGCCGCCACCGCCTTTGATCGCTTTGCCCGGGACAAGGGGCGCAAGGCACGGATCTCGACATTCCCCGTCGGGTCGGTGCCCCAGACGGTGCTGGCCTACTGGCTCGACAAGCAGCTCGGCGTCGACAGCGACGCGATCGACGTTATCTACCAGGGCGCATCACAGGTACAACAGTCGTTGCTCACCGGCGCGGTCGACGGCGCGGCGATTCTGGAACCAGTGGTGAGCATCGTCAGAAATCGTCGTGACGATGCGCGCGTGGTCGCCCAGGGCGAAGCCATGTTCCCGGGGCAGCCCGGGGCCGTGCTCGCGGTACGAGCCGAGTTCATCGAAGCGCATCCGCAGATCGTCGAACGACTGGTTGCCGCGCATGTTCGAGCCACAGAGCAGCTCAGGGCCGGCGATCAAGCCGCGATCGACGCCGTGCATCAGTACGTCGGCGGCGGTCGCCTGCCACGGCCGGTGGTAGCCGAGGCCGTGGCCGAGTCGGCCGACAACTTCGTGGCCGACCCGAATCGCATTATCGACGGCACCCGCCGGATGCGCGACTTCCAGCAGGCCCAGGGCACGCTCGGCGCCGATACCGATATCGATGCCCTGTTCGAGACGCGGTTCTACGACGCGCTCGATACCCGCGGCTCGGCCAAGCCCTCGACCCCGTAATGGTGCAACGCCCCGCAAGCGCCCACCCCAACGCGCTCCCCGCGCCACGCCGGGCCGGCGCCACGCGGCTGCGGCGTGTCCTGCTGGGGCTCCTCGGCGTAGCCGCCTTCATCGCGCTCTGGAAGCTGGCCTATGTGTTCAACTGGGCACCGCGCGGCACCATCCCGGACCCATTCGTGGTGCCCGCCGCCCTGTGGCGCGAATATTCCGGCGGGCGGCTGATTCCGGCGATTGGCTCCAGCCTCGTTCACTATGTCTGGGGGCTGGGCATCGGCACGCTGCTCGGCTTCGGCATCGGCCTGCTCGCCGCCAGCCTGCGCGTATTCGACGACGCCCACTACATGCTCGCGCGCATTCTGCGCCCGATCCCGCCATTGGCCTGGGTGGTGTTCGCGATCGCCTGGTTCCAGGTCAGCCATGCCGGCGCCGCCTTCGTGATTTCCATCGGCGTTTTCTGGGTGAACTATTTCGCCACGGCATCGGGCGTGCGCGACGTCGACCCGCGCTATTACGAGCTGGCGCGCGCCTTCGGCCACGGCGGCTTTTTCAAGCGCATTACCAGCATCACCCTGCCGGGCGCGGCGCCGAGCATTCTCTCGGGTGTGCGCACCGGCGTCGGTCAGGCCTGGATGACGCTGATCGCAGCCGAATTGCTCGGCGTGCCGGGCATGGGCCAGGAAATGAATTCGGCCGCGGGTGTCGGCGCCTACGATGCCGTGGTGGTCTACATGCTCGCGATTTCGCTGATTTATACGCTCTCGGACGGACTGTTCGCTCTTGTCGAGAACCGGGCGCTGAGGTGGCGGCCATGACCGCACGCCGCAAGGCCCTGCTGACGCTGGACGATGTGGGCTATCGCTATCCGGGCAGCGATCGGCTGGTATTCGAGGGGCTGGACTTCAGCATCGGCGCCGGAGAGTTCGTTGCCCTGGTTGGCGGCTCGGGCGTGGGCAAGTCCACGGTGCTGCGCTGCGTGGCGGGGCTGATCGAACCCGGCGTGGGCCGTATCGACACGCCGTCTCGTACCGACCACGGAACCCGGCCCAGCGCGGTCGTATTCCAGGACACCCGCCTGCTGCCCTGGCGGTCAATCCGTGCGAACGTCGGCTACGGTTTAAGCGGGCTTGGCCTGTCGCGTGCTAAGCGCGATGCGCGCATTGACGAAGTGCTTGAGTTGATCGGCATGGCCGAGCTGGGCGGCCGCTGGCCCCACGAAATTTCCGGCGGCCAGGCGCAACGGGTGGGCCTTGCACGGGCCCTGGCCGTACGCCCGCATATCCTGTTGATGGACGAACCGTTTTCGGCGGTGGATGCGCTCACGCGCACGCGCCTGCAGGACGAACTGCTCACGATCTGGCAGCGGCTGAACATGGCCGTGCTGTTCGTCACCCATGATATTGCCGAAGCCGCTTATCTGGCCGAGCGCGTGTGCGTGATGCGCGGCACGCCCGCGCGGCTCGTTTTCGATGAAGCCGTGCCTGCCCCCTACCCGCGCGAGCGCGACGATCAAGGCCTCAACGCCTTCGCGCAGCGCGTCGCAGCAGCGCTTTGAACCCTGGGAGCCTGATTGATGCAAGGTAAACCGCTTAAATTGATCATTCATGCGGCCGACGCGCCGTCGCTCGCCCGTGCCCGCAGCAATGCCGCCAACTTCATGGCGGCGGCGCCGGATGCGCAGGTGGAAATCGTGATCAACGCGGATGCGGTCGCCGCAGCAATCGACAGCCCTCACGCCACCGACACGTATCTGCGCGTATGTGCCAACACGCTGGCCAACAAGCAGATCTCGGCCCCCGAAACACTCACTCGGGTCCCGGCCGCGGTGGTTCATGTCGCCGAGCGCCAACGCGACGGCTGGGCCTATATGCGTGCCTGACACAGGCCTGGATCTCGGCAGCTGAATCGACCCGCGCAGCTCGGGCCCAGTCCCGAGGCCCCGACTACGTCGCCGCGACACTTTCGTCACGGCGGGCTGCGCCTTTAACTTTTCGCCGCAACAGGCTCATGCCGTGCGATAGCCCCCGCAAGGGCGCGAGCGGCGCTGACGCACGACGCGGTTAAACCAGCTTAGTTGCCGCCGCGAACCTGTGCGATCAGTTCGCTCGGGCACGGCGAAATCGTCTCGATTGCCGGACGCGCGAATACATAGCCCTGCTGCAGCGTGATGCCGCGCTGGTAGAGCCAGCGGGCCTCGGCGAGCGTTTCCACGCCTTCGGCGATCAGGCGAATACCCAGCCGGTCGGCCAAGGTCACAAGTCCTTCCATGATCGCCTGACGGCGTTCGTTCTGGTCGACATCGATGATGAGATTGCGATCCGCCTTGATCACATCCGGACGGATATCCACCAGCAGCTCCAGATTGGCGAAGCCGGAGCCGAAATCATCGATGGCGGTCAGAAAACCCATCGCACGATAAGCCTCGACGATCCGCTGAAGATGATGACGATCACGCACATATTCGGTTTCGGTCACCTCGAACATGATGTTGTGCAGCGGCCAACCCACTTCACCGGCCAGCTTCAGCGTCGCCTGAATACAGGCGTTCGGTTCGTAGACTGCGTTCGGCAGGAAATTAATCGAAACCGGCTTGTCGCAGCCGAGTTCGTGGGCCAGCTGAATCGCGCGGATACGGCAGCCCTGATCGAAGCGATACAACGAAGCCGGCGTGACCCGCGACAGGATCTCGCCCGCCGACTCACCTTCGATGCCGCGTACCAGTGCTTCGTGGGCAAATATTTCGCCCGCGGCAATATCCACGATCGGCTGAAACGCCATCGTAAAATCAAAATCAAGGCTCTCGTCACAACGGCGACATTGGCCGTGATCGTCTCGAAGACATTGGGACATGCGTGCTCTAACTGGACTCAGGCCCGTGTTCGGGCGTGGGGAGACAGGGTTCGATATCGGCAGGCCGGCCGCCGACTAGACCCCCAACTTGATATTTTTTCGACTTTTTTCGCTTTGCACCGCCAATCATTCAAAGTCGCCGGGTGGCCTGCTCGACCACTACGACCTCGCCCTGCACGAGCAGGCCACCCGCGGCTATGCGCCCGCGCATACCTCCAATATGCGAAAGACCCCGGCGCATGTCCATCGCCAATAGTCGCGAGAGATAATTACAGGGTGGACAGCTGGCGAGAATTTCCAGTCGCACTTCGCCGATGCGAAGCGTGTGCCCTCGCAGGTCTGTCTCCGACAATCCCGCGATCACCAGATTACGACGCAGCATGCCGGCATCCACCGGCCGCGCGAGCCGACGGCTGCATTCAGCGATCGCGCTGTCGTGAATGAGCGAAACTTCGCGCACGCCCGGCTTGACTTCATAGCGGCCGGAAAACGTACCCGTGCCAGCGTGGTAGCGGTCCCCCACCAGGCCGCGCCCGGGCTCGGCCCGCACTCGCTCGCAGCGTTGCATCGCCGCGCCGCGGCTCGGGGCGGTCCATATCTGTGCCAGGTGAGCACTTAACGATGTATCCATACGCCAACCGGGGAAAGCATCCGAACAAGTCATTCTGGCAGCAGTGAACCGGGTTCCTGGTTGAGCGATTCGCTCAATCCTGCTGTGATGTCGCGGATGCGGGCAATATCCATACAACCTGATGCCGCCGCGACCGCCTGCGGCGGGTACGCGCCATGACACTGCGCAATATCGACGCGCTGTTTCACCCGCGCGGCGTGGTGATCTACGGCGCCGCCGACGGCGAGGCGCAATCGCAGCTGCTGCGCAATATCGAAGCCAGCGTCGCGCCCGATCAATACCGACACGTCACCTCGCGGGCCGGCCTGGCCAAGATCGACAACTTCGAAGCCCGACTTGCGGTGATCATGGATGCCAGCTGGGGCACCGAAGCGCGTATCGACGCGCTCGGCGCGCGCGGCTGCCGCGCCGTACTGTGGGCCGCCAACCGTCGTATATCCGGTAAGGTCCTGCGCGCCGCGCAGCCGTATAACCTGCGCCTTCTGGGGTCACGCACCGCCGGCATCGTACAGACCCGCCTGGGGAACAATTTCAGTACGCTCGCGCTGGAGCCACGGCCCGGCAAAGTGGCCCTCATTACCCAGTCGCAGTCGCTGGCGGCCGCCTCGCTGGACTGGGCGCTCGGACGCAATATCGGCTTTTCCTGGCTTGCCTGCAGCGGCGCCGAGGCGGATATCGATATCGCCGATCTGCTCGACTATGCAGCGCTCGACCCGCGCACCCGTGCGATCGTACTGCAGGTCGGCCAGATCCGATCGCCGCGCAAGTTCATGTCTTCGGCGCGCGCGGCAGCAAGGGTCAAGCCGGTGCTGGTATTGCAGACCCGACGTGCGGTCGACGACGGCCCGCTCGGGCCCGATCCGGTGCGCTCAGCCGCGTTCGCCCGCGCCGGCCTGGTCGAATGCGAGAACCTGGGCGGGCTGTTCGACGGGCTCGCAGCAATGGAACTCCTGCCCACGGTGGGCAGCCATCGCGTGGTGGTCGTTGGCAACGGTGCCGGTGCCTGCGCGCTGGGGACCGATGCCATGTTCCGGCACGCCATCGAGCCTGCACGGCTGTCCAGCGAAAGCCGCGAAACCCTGACCACGAAGGCGCCGCAGGCAGCCGATCTGGGCGTGGCCATCGATATCGGCCGCTCGGACCTCAAGGACACGCTCAGCGCGCTGGCGCATATCTGTCGCGACGACAACGTCGACGCCGTGCTGTTCGTGCACAGCCCGATCGCGGGCCAACCCCACGAGCCGATGGTCAAGGCCATTGCCGAAGCCGAATTCTCGCACCGGATCATGACCGTATGGCTGGGTCTGCACACGGCACTGGCCGCGCGTGCCGCCAGTGCACAGGCACGCCTGGCCACCTTTGCCTCGGCGGACGACGCGGTACGGGCGGTGCGATACCGTGCCCGCTACCAGTTCACCCGCGAGCTGCTCACCGCTACGCCGCCGCCGGACCCGACGGTCACCGCCGACGTCGACAGCCTGCGCGAGCGTTTGACCATGCTGGCCAGCGGCGGCGTGGAATGGCTGTCCAGCGACGAAGCCAGCCACCTGCTCAGCGCCTACGGCATCGCCGGCGAGACACCGGCGGAAACCGCCGTGCGGGTACGTGTGCGGGTCTATCGGCATGCCGAATTCGGCATGGTGATGAGCGTGCGCGACGAAGCCCTCGGCATCGACCCGGCCTATGGCTTCGCGCCGCTGGATGCGTTGCTGGCGCGTCGCATGCTCGAAGGCGCGAGTGCCGGTCGTCTGCGCGGCACTCGGGCCGCGTTCGAGGCGCTGGCCCAGGCTCTGGTGCGCCTGGGCAAGATGGTGGTCGATCTGCCGCAGCTCGCAGGCCTGGATATCCGGGTGGCAGCCGGACCGCGCGGGCGCCTGCAGGCGCCGGCCGATAGCCTGATCGAAATTACCGACAAACCGATCGCCGAGCGCGACCGGCTGGCGATGTCGCCCTATCCGGCGCGTATGCGGCATATCGTGTCGCTACGCGGCGATACCCGCTATATCGTGCGCGCGATCCGGCCGTCGGACGAACCGCTGGTGCTGGACCTGCTCGAAAGCCTCAGTCCGGAAGAGATTCGCCTGCGCTTTTTCAACTTTATCCGCCACTTTTCGCACGACATGGCCGCGCGTATCACCCAGGTGGACTACGACCGCGAAGTGTCGCTGGTGGTCAGCCCCTACGACCGGCCCGATGCGCTGGCCGGCATGGGTACGCTGATTGCGGACCCCGACAACGTGGAAGCCGAATTCGCCATTCTCGTGCACCGCGACCACACCGGCGTGGGCCTGGGCCGGCACCTGCTCGACTGTCTGCTACGCCAGGCCAGCGCTCGCGGTACCGAAATCGTCTATGGCGACGTGCTTGCCCAGAACCGGCCCATGCTGCAACTCGCGCGCAGTCTGGGCTTCAAGGTGAAACGCTCGCTCGACGACGCCAGCAGCGTGCGTGTGGAAATCCCGTCCCGCGACTACCACAGCCCGTCGAAAGGCACGGGCTAGCGCGCTCCCGGCATAGGTACCGCATCGCGCAACGAGCCAGCGACGGCCCGATGATGTACGCAGTTCAGCCTGGCGCGTGTATATCAGACGACTCGAGCGAAGCCAAGCGCGTTTCATGGATAGTGAAGAGCGATGACGAACCCAGCAGAGACACCCCGCGACGGCCAGCCGACGGATATCGCCAGCCCTGACGAGATCGTCGCGTTCTGGTTCGACGAACTCGCACCGCGCGACTGGTTTCGAAAATCGGCCAAGCTGGATCGCATCATCGGCGAGCGTTTCGGGGCCACACTCGCGGCCGCGACCCGTGGCCGGCTGGATCATTGGCGCACACGCCCGACCGGACGGCTGGCCGAAATTCTGGTGCTCGACCAGTTCTCCCGCAATATCCATCGCGATACACCGCAGGCCTTCGCAGGCGATCGGGCCGCGCTCGAACTCGCACGCGAGACAATCGCTGCAGGCGACGACCGGTCGCTCACACGCCAGCAACGCGCCTTCGTTTATATGCCGTTCATGCATAGCGAAGCGCTGGTCGATCATGAGCTGGCCATGTCCCTGTACCAGTCGCTCGGTCTCACGGGGCATCTCAAGGCCGAGCGTGAGCACTACGCCATCATCGAACGCTTCGGGCGCTATCCGCATCGCAATGCCGTGCTGGGGCGTGAAAGCACCCCGGCCGAAGTGGCGTTTCTGCGCGAGCCGGGTTCGTCCTTTTGAAACGGCATACGCCGGGCGCTAGCCGACGACCGCCACCCGGTCTGCTAACAGGTGTGGGGCGTGGACGAGAAAGCCGCCGCCCAGTACCAGGGCTGTAGATCTTGGAAGGATACCGATCGCCACTGTGACGGGTTATCGGCGACGGGCACCGCAACCGCTACGGATTCCCGCCAGATAGCCAGTCGCTCCCGGCATATGCCGCAGGGCGCGACTACAACGAATGGCGCGTTTTCATGCTCACGAATGACGCAAACCGAGGCGACCACGGTCTTGCCCTGACGATAGGCCTCGCAATAGGCACCGGTCTCGTAGCAAAGGTTTGCTGCCTCGTTAGGCGAATCGAACCCCACGCTTGTCAGAATGGAGCCGTCGCAGAGGTAAACTGCCGCCGCACCGCCTTCGCCCGAGGGGAAACGGGCCCTCGCCTGGGCCTTGGCTGCGTCCACCAGCGTTTGATCTATAGGCACGGCGATTCCTCATTCAACAGGGCGCGCGTTTTCGTTGGGGCTATCGCAAAACGCATGCATCAGCGGCCGGCGCCGCTCACCCTACGGGCTCGTCGCTGGCGCGACGATTCGGCTTCGCTGCGCGAAGCCGTC
>NZ_CAXGSH010000026.1:0-39641 GCF_964012375.1 uncultured Salinisphaera sp. | reverse complement strand
GACCTGCCAATAAGGCAGGCGCTGCGCTTGGACGCCTTGCCGCACCGTCTGTGAGCACGCGAACGTGATCCGCGAGAGGTTATGCAGAGCTTCCCTGAGCAATCTCTGCACACCCTGGCGTGGTCGCGCCGGCGTGCTTTGCGCGGGGCTGGCCGGGAAGGTGGGCTTTAGCCAAAACGCTCACTGCCACAGCGCCCGTGCGCGGCCCGCGATATCGATCTGCGGCGGGCGCGGCGTTCGCTCGGCCGATGTGCGGGCGGCTTCGACCGCGCCGTCGGTGACCGCCTCGAAATGGCGCATGACGCGCGGGGTGAGAAAACGGCTGGTCGCGCCATAAACATGGCGGTCGCCGTGGCGATGCTGTTCGGTAACGTAATAACGCAGCGGTGAGACGATCTCGAGCGTGTTCTTCGCCCGGGTGAAGGCCACGTACATCAGCCGGCGTTCTTCATCGAGCGCGGCGTCGCTGGACGTCGAATATTCGTTCGGGAAGGTGCCATCGGCCACATGCAGCAGATACACGCTATCGAACTCTCGCCCCTTGGCGCTGTGTACGGTCGATAGCACCAGATAATCCTCGTCGAGGTGGGCATCGTCGTTGTGATCCCCGGTTGCCGACGGCGGATCGAGCGTGAGATCGGTCAGGAACGCGCCGCGATCGGCGTGCTGGCTGGCCATACGCACCAGGTCGTCGATATCGCCGGCCCGGGCCGTGGTCGGGGGCTCGAAGCGTTCGTCGAGGGTGCGCTTGTACCAGGCCGCCAGCGGTTCGACGCCGGCCGGCCAGTCGGCATGCACCGCGCCTGCCAGCTGGCCTGACAGGGCCTGCCATACGTCGCGATCGCCGCGCGGCAAGCGAAACCCGGCCAAGGCTGACAACGCATCGTTATGCGATTGCAGGTATTCGAAGGCCTGGCGGGCGGTGCCGGGGCCGACACCGGGCACGAGCTGGAATACCCGATAGGCAGCGATCTCGTCGCGCGGGTTTTCGGCGAGGCGCAGCAGTGCGAGCAGATCCTTCACATGCGCGGCTTCGAGAAACTTCAGCCCGCCGTATTTGCGAAACGGGATATCGCGCCGGATCAGCTCGATCTCCAAGTCGTTGGCGTGATGCGAATTACGAAACAGCACCGCCTGTTGCTTGAGCTCAACGCCGGTTTCGCGGCGCTCGAGCACGCGGTCGACCACGTAACGGGCTTCGTCCACGCTGTCGCGCACGGTGACATGGCGCGGTTTCATGCCGACGCCGCGATCGCTGTACAGGGTCTTGTGATAGCCGGTGCTCGCCTCGCCGATGAGCGCGTTGGCGGCATCGAGAATCGCGCCGGTCGAGCGATAGTTGCGCTCCAGGCGTACCGTCATGCAGCCGGGATAATCATCGGCAAAACCGAGAATATTGGCGACTTCGGCAGCACGAAACCCGTAGATCGCCTGGGCATCGTCGCCCACCACGCACAGCCCGCGACCATCCGGGCACAGGCGCTTCAAGATCGCCGCCTGGAGGATGTTCGTATCCTGATACTCGTCCACCAGCACGTGGTCGAAGCGTGCGGCCACGACCCCGGCCAGGGCGTCGTGGCCCATCATCATCGCCCAGTAGAGCAGCAGGTCGTCATAGTCGAGCGTGGCCTGGGCGAGCTTGCGTTCGGTATAGGCCGCGAACAGCGCCTTGAGCCCGTCGTGATGCTCCGCGCACCAGGGGTAGCGCGTGGCCAGCACGTCCGCCAGCCTGGCCTGGCGATTGACCACCTGCGAATAAATGCCCAGGCAGGTGTCCTTGCGCGGAAAGCGGGTCTTGCCGGCGCCCAGATCCAGGCGCTGGCGGCAGACGTCGAGCAGATCGGCCGCATCGCCGCGATCCAGAATCGAGAACTGTTCGTCCAGACCGAGTGCGCCGGCCTCTTCGCGCAGCAGCCGTGCGCCGATGGCATGAAACGTACCCGCCCAGGGCAGCTTCAGACTGCCGGTACGACGCCCGCGGGCCGCAAACGTCACGTCCACCACCGCATGCGCACGGCGGGTCATTTCGTCGGCGGCACGGCGGGAAAAGGTCAGCAGCAGGATGCGGCGCGGATCCACGCCGGATAAAACGAGATGCGCGGCGCGATGCGACAGCGCCTGGGTCTTGCCGCTGCCCGCGCCGGCAATCACCAGCAGCGGGTCGCAGTCGAAGCGCCCGGCCACGCGCACGCCGTGGGTCACGGCCTCGCGCTGTGCTTCGTTGAGATCGTCGAGATAAGCCGTATCGGACATGCGCCCAGACTGACCCAGGCGGTGGGTCAGATCACGACCCACCGCCGCGGCGATGCGTGCCCGGGGCAGGTCGAGCCGCACCGACATTCGGCAGCGGCCAGCCGAGACGTTAAACTAAGGAGCGACACCCGCGCGCGTTGTGCGTTGCGAAGCGAAACACGAGGAAAACGATGTTCGAATCGATTGAGCGAGTGCCCGGCGATGCCATTCTCGGGCTGATCGAAGCCTTCAAGAACGACAAGAACCCCAACAAGGTCGACCTGGGGGTGGGCGTCTATCGCGACGAGCAGGGCAATACGCCGATCATGCGCGCGGTCAAGCAGGCCGAGAAGCTGCTCATCGACAACGAACAGACCAAGGCCTATATCGGCTCGCACGGCGATCCGGAATACGGCGCGGATATTCTCAAGACCGTGTTCGGCGCCGAAAGCGAAGTACTGGCCAACGACCGCGCCAGCGCGACCCAGTCGCCCGGCGGTACCGGCGCCCTGCGTCTGGCCGCGGATTTCATCAAGAGCAACCTGCCGGGCAAGTCGATCTGGCTGTCGGACCCGACCTGGCCCAACCATCTGGGCGTTTTCGGCGCGGCCGGGCTGAACATCGAAAAATATCCCTATGTCGACGCCGACAACCGGCTCGACTTCGACGGCATGCTCGCCGCCCTTAAGCAGATTCCGCACGGCGACGTGGTGCTGCTGCATGCCTGCTGCCACAACCCGACCGGCTTCGACCTGTCGCAGGATCAGTGGCAACAGGTGCTGGCCGTGCTCCAGGAGCGCGCGCTGCTGCCGCTGGTCGACTTTGCCTACCAGGGCTTTGGCGACGGCATGGACGAAGACGCCTACGGCGTGCGTCTGCTGGCGAACACGCTCGACGAAATGCTCATCACCCAGTCCTGCTCGAAGAACTTCGGCATCTATCGCGAGCGCACCGGCTGCTTCATTGCTGTGGCCAAGGACGCCGACGACATGGCCGACGTGCGCTCGCAGCTGGCGATCACCGCGCGCGAGAACTACTCCAACCCGCCCGGGCACGGCAGCGCGATCGTGGCCACCATCTTCAATTCGGATGAGCTGACCACGATGTGGCGCGAAGAGCTCGACGAAATGCGCGGGCGCATCAACGGCCTGCGCAGCGACTTCGTGCAAGGCCTCGCCCCGCATGGTCTCGACCAGCGCTTCGCGCACGTCGCCGAACAGCGCGGCATGTTCTCGTTTACCGGCCTCAAGCCCGAGCATGTGGAAAAGCTGCGCGACGAACACAGCATCTACATGGTCAAATCCGGCCGGGCGAACGTCGCCGGGCTCAACAGCGCCAATCTCGAGTATGTCTGCAACGCGATTGCCGACGTCGTGAAATAGACTCGTTGCCGCCCGCGCGGGCGGCGATCGACTTAGCGCATCACGAAGCCCGCCATTCGGCGGGCTTCGTCGTTTCAGGCAACCGTTGGCTCACCGCAATGGCCGAGAAACCCACACCCGAACAATCACGCTGGAAAATTCCGTTCGCGCTGTGTGTCGCGGTGCTCGGCGTTTCCTCCTCGGCGCCGCTGGTCAAGCTCGCGGACGCGCCGGCACCGGCGGTGGCGGCCTATCGGATGCTGCTTTCCGCGCTCCTGCTGTTACCGGTGGTGGCCTGGCGGCACCGCGCCGAGCTCGCGACCATGCGCCGCAGCGACCTGCTGCGCTGTATCGCGGCCGGCGTGCTGCTGGGCTTTCATTTTCTGAGCTGGTTCACGTCGCTGGACTACACCACGGTGGCCAGCGCGGTGACCCTGACCACGCTGCAGCCGCTGTTCGCCTTCGTACTGGCCTATGCCATGTTCGGCGAGCGCCTGCGCCTGAAAGCTTTCGCCGGTGCCGCGCTTTCGATCGCGGGCGCCATGATCATCGGCTGGGGCGATATCGCCGTCTCCGGTATGGCCCTGTTTGGCGATGCGCTGGCGCTGCTCGGCGCTGCGCTGGCCACCGGCTATTTCTTTGTCGGCTTTCGGGCACGTCAGCACCTGTCGCTCAACGCCTATACCTTTCTTATCTATACTGCAGCGGCCGGCGTTCTGTTTGCCTACTGCGCCACGCTTGGCGTGCCCCTGGCCGGCTATGCCGATAGCGACTGGGCCGTATTCCTGGGGCTGGCGATCTTTCCCACCCTGCTCGGCCACTCGGTATTCAACTGGAGCATGCGCTGGGTCAGCGCGACCGTGATTTCCATGGTCGTACTCTGCGAGCCGATCGGCGCGTCGGCGCTGGCCTGGCTGATCTTCGGCACCCTGCCCCAGCTCAGCCACTATATCGGCGGCGCCGCCGTGCTCGTCGGCGTGCTGATCTTCATGCGTTATCGAAACCCGCCGCCGGCGGCCAGTGGTGCCGGTTAGTCGACGACCTCGTATTCGCCGAGCTTGAAGCGGCGCATCGACAGCGCGTATTCCGTGGCCAGGCCCGGAAACAGCGTATGGTTTTCGCCGTGCTCGTCGAGATACCAGCTCTGGCAGCCCGAGGTCCATGAGGTATAGCGCATGCGGTTCTGCAGCTTTTCGTGATAGCGCTGCATGACGTCGGGCTTGACCACGATTGCGGTCAGTTCGTCTTCGAGCAGTTTTGAGATCGCCTGGGTGATATAGCGCGCCTGGGCCTCGGTATAGATGAGCACCGAGGTATGCCCCGGCCCGGTGTTCGGCCCGAGCATGAAAAACCAGTTCGGCACCCCGGCCGTGGCCACGCCCTTGTAGGCCTTGCCGCCCGGCCCGCTCCACAGGTCGGCCAGGCGCTGTCCCTGGCTGCCGATGATGGGAAACGGCGCACTGGCGATATTGATCTTGAAACCGGTGGCGGTAACGATCACGTCGGCTTCGATTTCGTGCCCGTTGCTCAGGCGCAGGCCGTTTTCGGTAAAGCGCTCGACGCCGGCAGTTTCGAGCTCGACGTTGTCGCGGGTGAAGGCGGGGTAGTAGTTGCTGGAGAACAGCACCCGCTTGCAGCCGATTTCGTAGTCGGGCGTGAGTTTTTCACGCAGTACGGGATCCTTCACCGCCGAGCGCATATTCCAGAGCGCGAGCTTTTTCATGCCGGTGGCCAGGGGCGAATCCAGAATCACCGCCGGGCCCACCACGCCTTCGGTAATGGCCAGAATCGCGCGCCGAAACGCGGTCTGGGCAAACGGCAGACGCCGGAACGTGGTCTTCATCAGATCCGGCAGCGCCTTGTCGAGCTTGGGCAGCACATAGGGCGCGCTGCGCTGGATGACGGTCAGGCGTTCGACCTCGGGCGCGATCGACGGTATCACCTGAGTGGCGCTGGCGCCGGTACCGATGATCGCCACCTTCTTGCCGGCCAGGGAGACGTCGTGATCCCAGCGCGCGGTATGCATGATCTCGCCGGCGAAATCCTGCATGCCGGCAAAATCCGGGGTGGACGGTTCGACCAACCCGCCCACCGCCGAGATCACGGCACGGGCGGTGTAGCGCGTGCCGTTGTCGCTGGTCAGATGCCAGATACCGCGTGCGTCGTCGAACTCGGCCTGCGCGACGCCCACGCCGAAATGCAGATGGGCATGCAGCCCGTATTTGTCGGCACAGCGCTGGATATAGGCATGAATCTCTGCCGACCCCGAATAGGTGGTCGACCAGTCCGGATTCTGCTCGAACGAGTAGGAATACAGATGCGAGGGCACGTCGCAGGCACAGCCGGGATAGGTATTGTCGCGCCAGGTGCCGCCGACGTCGTCGGCACGTTCGAGAATCACGAAATCCTCGATGCCTTTCTGCTTGAGACGAATACCGGCGTTGATGCCGGAAAAACCGGCGCCGATGACGATTACGTCGTGGGCGATCGCGCTGCGTTCACGTTCTGGGGCCTGCGGCATGATGATGTTCCGTGCCAATCCGACACGCCAGTAGATAACGTGCCATTGCACGCTGTCAACATCAGCGACCCATTCGGCCCCAGGGCAGCACGAGATTGAGCACCACGCCCAGCACGCCGGCCAGGGCAATGCCTTCCAGGACGAATTCCCCAGCCGAGAAGCTCAAGCCACCCACCCCGGTCACCAGAATGATGCCCACGATGGCCAGGTTGCGCGGTTCGGTGAGTTCTTCGTCCGTCTTGGCCAGGCTGTTCATGCCCACCACGATAATGGCGCCAAACAGGAGCACGATGATGCCGCCCATGACCGGCGTCGGAATGCTGGCCAGCAGCGCGCCCAGCTTGCCGACGAATGCGAACACGATGGCAAAGCCCGCCGCCCAGGTCATCAGGGCCGGATTGTAGGCCTTGGTCAGCGTGACGGCGCCGGTCACTTCGGAATAGGTGGTATTGGGCGGCCCGCCCAGAGCGGCCGCCAGCGAAGTGGCCAGGCCATCGCCGAGCATGGTGCGATCGATGCCCGGGTCCTTGAGATAATCACGCCCGGTGACCGAACGAATCGCCACGATATCGCCGAAATGCTCGATCGCCGGGGCGATGGCGACCGGCACCATGAACAGCACCGCCTGCCAGTTCCATTCCGGCGCCACGAAGTTCGGCATTGCAAACCAGGGCGCAGCCGCGATCGGCGCGAAATCCACCAGCCCGAACGGCAGACTGACCAGATAGCCGGCCACCACGCCGCACAGAATCGGCACCAGCGAGAGAAAGCCGCGCCCGAACAGCGACACCGCCACCGTAACCGCCAGCGACACGAACGACACCGTCATCGCCGCCGTCGGCTCGACCAGCTGGCTATTGCCGTTGCCGTCCAGGCCCATCGCCAGATTGACCGCGACCGGCGCAAGCACGAGCCCGATGACCATGATCACCGGCCCGGTGACGATGGTCGGCAACAAGCGCGTGATCACACCCACACCGCGTACACGAATGAGTAGCGACAACAGCATGTAGACGCCGCCGGCCGCCATCAGCCCGCACAGCGTGCCCGGGATGCCCCAGGTTTGGACCCCGTAGATGATGGGCGCGATGAAGGCGAAGGAGGAGGCCAGAAACACCGGCACCCGCCCGCGGGTGACGATCTGGAACACCAGCGTGCCGAGGCCGGCCGTGAACAGTGCCACGTTCGGATCCAGCCCGGTGAGCAGTGGCACCAGCACCAACGAGCCGAAGGCCACGAACAGCATCTGCGCGCCCAGCAGGCCATCGCGTGCACGAAAGCGATAGGCCAGGCCCGCCTCGTCGCCGTGTTTCGGTTCTACCGCCATCACTGCCCCCTTGCTCAGCGGCCCGAACGCACCGACCCGCGGCCGCGCCCGGTGTCTCGTATTACTTGGTGCCGTACATGCGGTCGCCGGCATCGCCTAGCCCGGGCCGGATATAGCCGTGCTCGTCCAGGCGTTCATCGATGGCGGCGGTGAAGATCGGCACGTCCGGATGGGCTTCGCGCAGCGCGGCCACGCCTTCGGGCGCGGCCAGCAGGCACAGGAACTTCATGTTCTTGGCACCCTGCTTTTTCAGATGCGAGATCGAGGCGATGGCCGAATTGCCGGTGGCCAGCATCGGGTCGACCACGATCACGCGGCGCTCGCCGATGTCCTGGGGCACCTTGCAGTAGTACTCGACCGCTTCCAGCGAATCCGGGTCGCGAAACATGCCGATATGGCCGACCCGTGCCGAGGGCATGAGCTCCACCATGCCTTCCAGCAGGCCGTTGCCCGCGCGCAGGATGGATACGAAGCACAGCTTCTTGCCGGCGAGTGTCGGCGCTTCCATCTCCTGCATCGGCGTTTCGATCAGCTCGGTGGTCATCTCGAGATCGCGGGTGATCTCGTAGGTGAGCAGATGGGCGACTTCGCGCAGCAGGCTGCGAAACTTCTGGGTGGACGAGTTCTTGCGGCGCATCAGCGTGAGCTTGTGCGCGATCAGCGGATGATTGATGACGGTAACGTTCTCGTCCATGGGCAGCTTCCTTTGTCGGGCGATTCGCGGGCGAACGCGCGCATTAGACCTGATCGGGCGCGCAATCGAAAACCCCGATCGCGCTACGCGCATCCATAGTACGTACTCACGGCCCCCTCGCGGGACTGCAAGATTCGTGCAACGAGGCATCGCGGCGAAAGCGCGCGGCCTGATCGATCAACCAGTCGGCAAACGCCGCGGCCGCGGCCGGCACTTCGCCCGCCGCCGGCATGAGCAATTCGTAGGAGAACGGCGAGTCGATCACATAGCGCGTACCGAACGGCGCGACGAGCACGCCGCTGGCCAGCCGATCGACCGCCAGTACGCTGGTGGCAAGCGCCACGCCCCGTCCGGCAATCGCCTGGTCCAGTGCCAGCCCGAACAGCGAATAGCGCCGGTGTACGGCAATATCCACATCGTGGGCGCCTGCCGCCTGCAGCCATTCGCGCCAGCCCGGGAACAGCTCGGCCTGGTTCGATAACCATTTCACGTGCAGCAGGGTATGGCCGGCCAGATCCGCCGGCGTGTCGAGGCGCGGCCCGCGTTCCAGAAGCGAAGGCGCACAGACCGGAAAAAGCGTTTCCCGCATCAACGGCTGGCTGCGTACCCCCGTCCAGGGCCCCTGTCCGTAGCGGATGGCGAGCTGGGCACGATCCTCATGCCAGCCCGGCTCGACCAGCTGGGCGCTGGCCTCCAGCGCCAGCGCGATATCCGGATGACGCGTTTCAAAATCGGCGAGGCGCGGCAGCAGCCAGTGCTGGATAAGCGACGGCGAGGCGCTCACGGTGAGCTGAGCACCGCCGCTGACCGTCTTGCGGGCGGCTTCGACGCTGCGCGCCAGGCGCGAGAAAGCCTCGTCGCACTCGTCGGCCAGACGCGCGCCGCGCTCGGTCAGGCTCACCCCCTGCGCATGGCGCACGAAAAGATCTGCGCCGAGCAGCGTCTCCAGCTGCTTGACGTGGCGGCTGATCGCACCCGGGGTGACATGCAGCTCGAAAGCCGCGGCCTTGAAGCTTTCATGGCGCGCGGCAAACACGAACGCTCGCAGGGCGTTCAAGGGCAGCCGTTCGATCATTGCGGTTGAGTTTTTCTGAGCCTCGGCGGCCAGTTTAATGGTTTGCGCGCATGCCGCCCGGCTGTTCTCCTTGGCGCCACGATTTTTACCGGCCCACCCATGACGACCCGTGCCGCCACACACCCGACCCGGAACACCCCCGCGACCCGGCGCGCGCTGGATATGCAGGGCAGCCTGCTCATGCTCGTATTCTGCCTGGCGCTGGGGTTGCAGCAGGTGGCCATCAAATGGATTGCCGCCGATATCGCGCCGATCGCCCAGATTGCGATTCGTTCGCTTGTGGCCGCGGTGCTGGTCATCGGCGTGGCCTGGGCCCGCGGCGTGCGTCTGGCCGATGCCCGGGCCGTGTTCTGGCCGGGTGTGGCCGTGGGTATCGGCTTTACGGCAGAGTTCTGCTTCGTAGCACTCGGCCTGGAATACACCACGGCATCGCATATGTCGGTGTTTCTCTATACCGCGCCGGTATTCGCCGCGCTCGGGCTGCATTTTCTCGTGCCGGGCGAGCAGCTGGGCGTGCGTCACTGGATCGGTATCGCGATCGCCTTTGCCGGGATCGTGCTGGCGATGGCGCCGACCGGCGGTGGCGCGGCGGGTGGCCCGGCGGTCACCTCGCTGATCATCGGCGATATCCTCGGCACGATGGCCGGAATGGGCTGGGCAGCGACGACCGTCGTGGTGCGTACCACCGCACTGTCCGAACAGCGGCCGACGCTGACGCTGGCGTTTCAGCTGACCATCGCCGGCATCTCGCTGCTGCTCATTGCCGCCGGGCTGGGCCATATCGGCGATATTCGTATCACCGCCCCGGTGCTGCTGAGCATGAGCTTTCAGACCTTCGGTATCGCCTTCGGCGTGCTGTTGCTGTGGTTCGCCCTGCTGCGCCGCTATCTGGCCTCGCGCCTGGGCGTGTTCTCGTTTCTATCGCCGGTGTTCGGCGTGATCTTCGGCGCCCTGCTGCTGGGCGAAGCGTTGACCTGGACCTTCGTGGTCGGCGGGGTGGCCATCATTGCAGGGGTGATCATCGTGAGCGCCCCGGCCCGCCGGACAGCCCCGGAATAGCATTAACCGCCCACAAAAAAAGCCCGGCACCGGCATGATTCACATACCGGGCAGCCGGGCTTTTAACGTCGCGGGCGACCAGGGCCTGTCGTCACGGGATATGCCGTCGCATTGCCCGTGCCGGGCGTGTCAGGCAAGGCGCGGGCCGCCGAGCGTGGCGGGCCCACGGTCAAGGTCCGCAACACAGCATGGCGCGTCCGGCACGGGCAACCGCCAAAGAATAACAATCGGTCGGCGGCCAAGCCGCGGCAATCCGTCGTTATGGTTCACTGGTTGGCTCGCTAACGCGGAATAACCACGCGGCACTCGCGATGCCTTGTCTTGCCGCGGCTTGGTCGCCGATGCGACGGCTTATCTCGCGACGAGAGGTCCTAGCCCATCTTGGCCAGCTCACGGCCGGTTTCGATCGCTTCCTCGCGGGTCTTGGGCGTGCGGTCGGTGGTCCGGGATTCGGTTTCGTCATCGAAGCGCACTTCGATTTCCCAGCCGCCTTCCTTTTCGATGCCGATGGTTTCGAAGCCGCGGGTTTCGTCGCGTTCCAGGGTTTCCCAATCGGTCAGATTCTTGGTCATAGCGTCATTACGGTCGTATTGAGTGATTCGGCGCAGCCTAACAGGCCGTGGCGATGACCGAATCAGGTTGTTTGCGGAGTCGTGCCTAGTCGGTTCGATGCGACGGTTGTCGCTCGGCCTGGCCGGTGCTGCCCAGCATGAATAACGCCACGGCAATCAGCGCGCCAATGGCGTCGCTTACCCAGCCCGGATAGATCAAGGCGAGCGCGCCTAACAGGGCAAGCACGCGCCACGGCGCGGCCAGCGGCCGGCGCAGATAACCTTCCACCGCTACGGCGAGCAGCCCCACGCCGACCACGCCGGTGACCGCTACCGTGGCCACATTCAGCCAGGTGGCATCGATCATGAGCATGCTGTGGGCGAACACGAACATATAGGGCACGACGAAGCCGGCAATCGCCAGCTTCATGGCCTGGACGCCGGTCGCGTTGGGCGAGCCGCCGGAAATACCGGCCCCGGCATAGGCCGCAAGCGCCACCGGCGGGGTGAGGTTGGCGAAGATGCCGAAATAGAACACGAACATATGGGCCACGAACACGGCCGTATCGTTCGAGCCGGCCAGCTCGCGGAACAGCGGCAGGTTGAGCAGAATCGGCGCGGCCATGGTCGAGGTGATGATGTAGCAGGGAATGCTGGGCAGGCCCATGCCCAGCACGATCGACGCGCCCATGGTCAGCGCCAGCGTCACCAGCAGGCGCAACATGTCCGACGGAATGGCCTGGCCGAGGTTGACCACCGCATCGGCGGCATCCAGCGCGATGCCGGTGAGCGTGGCCACGCCCACCACAATCCCCACCGCCGCACAGGCGATCGCCACAGGGATCGAGTTGCGTACGCCCTCGGTCATGGCATCGCGGCAATCGGCCAGATTCATGACCTCCGATTCCAGCTTCAGCTGGCTGCGGATCGCGTTAATGGCCATGGGCACCGCGATGATGGCGAACAGCCATAACCGCGAGGCCGGCAGGCCGGGCAACGGCCGCGATTCGATCAGCGCCCAGATCTGCGGTTCGAATACGAGGGCGACCAGCACCGCCGCCAGACCCAGCACCAGATTGCGCGTGCCGCAGATCAGAATCGTGGCCGCGATCGACCAGAAGGCAGCAAAGAACGGCGCACGGCCGTCGAAGATCAGCCACAGCAGTACGACCATGGGCAGCAGCAGATGGCCGCGTTCGAGCAGGACGCTTTTCAGCGGCGTGAGCTCGGAACGCGGAATGCCTTCCAGGCCGTTGCGCAGCGCCCGCAGATGGACCTGAAACAAGATCCCCAGATAGAACAGCAGCGCCGGGATAATGCCGGCCAGCATGACCTGGGTATAAGGCACCGACAGCACCTCGGCCATGATGAACGCCGCCGCGCCCATGATCGGCGGCAGGATCTGGCCGCCCACGCTGGCTGCGGCCTCCACCGCGCCGGCGAAGTTGGCGCGATAGCCGGTGCGCTTCATCAGCGGAATGGTGAACGCGCCGGTGGTCACCACGTTGGCGATGGCCGAGCCGTTGATCGAGCCGAGAAAACCGCTGGCGATGACTGCGACCTTGGCCGGCCCGCCGCGACTCGGCCCGGACAGGGCCAGGGCCAGATCGTTGAACAGCCGCCCCAGGCCGGACTTGACCAGAAACGCACCGAACAGAATGAACAGAATGATATAGCTCGCCGACACCGCGATCGCCGTGCCCAGCAGGCCTTCGGTGATATACACGAGGTGCGACACGATCTGGCGCGTGCTCGCGAGCACGATTGATTCGGTCAGCTGCGGATAGAACGACAGCTTGGCGTAGAAGCCGTAGACGAGAAACACGATGGCCAGCCCCGGCAGCCCCCAGCCGGTCACGCGCCGGGCAGCGTCGATGACCAGGGCCAGCGCGGCCAGCCCCACGATCATGTCCAGCGTATTGATCCGCCCGGCCGAGGCGATGATCCGGTCGGCCGACCACACCATGTACAGACCAATGGCAAAGGCGGCCACGGCCAGAACCACGTCGCCCACGGCCACGCGATCGCGCGCGCCGCGCATGGCCCAGGGGTAGAGCACGAAGGTCAGTCCGAGCAGCACGTACAGATGAATGCTGCGTTGGACCACGTCCACGAGCGGCCCGGAAAACGACGTATACAGATGAAACAGCGCCAGCAGCACGCAAAGTACGGTGACGAACTGCATCACCCGCCTGGGCAGCGCATGGCGTACCCGGCTTTCGCGGTCGTATTTTTCCAGTGTTTCCGGGTCGGCGACGGCTGGTTCGACAGCGTCGGGCGCTTGCTTGGCTTGATTCATGGCTTTCCTGTATCCGGGGCCCGCCATGCACCGACCATACCGCGCCACATGGCGATAACGGGCGCCCGGCGTACCGCAAACGTCAGAATCGGCGCCTCGCCGGGCCTCGACAGAGCGAACCAGCGGCCACCGTAGCGCATACGGTAACGCTCGGCGGCGGCCGCCTGTACCGCCAACGGATCGACTATACGATCGATGCCATCCATCACCACCCAGCCGTTCTCCAGGCGCGTTTCGTGCCCGGCATGGTCGGGCACACCGGCACCGAACGTCTTGAACCGGGTCGATACCAGTGCGATCGATCCTTGGTCGATACGAAACGTCTCGACCCAGTTCTCTTTTTCTACCGAATGAGTCCAGGCCAGCGAGAAACGCGGCTGCTGCTGTACGACAAACGCATAGCGCAGCCCTTGGGCATCACGCACCACAAGCCAGGTCCGCGGCCAGCCGGCCAGACCCGCGAGCGCGAGCAAAAACGCCGCGCAGACGCCGAAAGCGCCGGCACGAAAATGCGTCACGGTCTGCGCTAGCGGCTAGCTGGCATCCGTCTCGGTGTCGTTCGGGCTCGCTTGATCCGTATCGCCGCTCGTTTCGTCATCGCCCGAGGCGCCGCTGCCGGTTTCGCCGTTGAGGCTGTCGTAGAACGACTGCGCGCCGGCAGCCAGCGGCACGACCACATCCTGGCCCATGCGCGCGCGATCGAACTGCTTGAGCGCGCCGACCGAGACCTTGTCGGTGCCCAGATAATCGTAGAAACGCTGGGCCAGCTCGCGGCTGACGTCGTCCGACATCGAAGCCGGTGCGATCAGCAGGTTACGGATGGCGACCGTGTTGACGGCGGTGTCGAGGTCGTAACGCTCGGGCGCGCCGGCCGGGATTTCATAGGTTTCGTAGTAGGGATACTTGTCGAGCAGCGTAGCGGCCGTGTCCCCGTCGACGTTGACGAAATTGACGTCGGTGTTCTGCATCAGCCCGGTGATGCTGGAATTGGGCACGCCGGAGGTGAAGAAGGCGGCATCCAGATTGCCGTTGCTCATTTCGGTCACGCTGTCGGCATAGCCGGTATGGCTCACGCGCGCGAGGTCGTCATAGCTCATGCCGGCCGCTTCCAGCACCTTCTGGGCGCTTTGTTCGACGCCGGAGCCGACCTTGCCCACGCCGATACGCTTGCCTTTCATGTCGGCCACGCTCTGGATGTCGCTATTTGCGGTGGCCACCACCTGCACCACGTTCGGATAGAGTCCGGCAATGGTCTTGATATCGGCGGTACGGCCTTCGAACTGGCCCTGGCCGTTGATGGCGTCGTAGGCGACATCGCTCATCACGATTGCGAGCTGATTGGTGCCGTCCTCGATATTGTTGATGTTCTGGACCGACGCGCCGGTGGATACCACCTGCACCTGATCGACCAGATCGCTGTCCTCGAACACCCGCTTGAGCGCGCCGCCAATCGGATAATAGCTGCCCGAGGTGCCGCCGGTACCAAAGATGAGGCTCACCGGTTCGCTGCCCGTGCTTTCGGTCGAGCTGGTCGCATCAGTCTGGCCGGCCTCGTCGCCGTTGCCGCAGCCGGCCAGCAGCAAACCCATGCAGGCAATGCCTGCAACCCACAGCCGGTGTTTCGTGGCCATATCGCTTTCCCTGTTCAATCTTTGTTCGTGGCCGGCACCTGCATGCCGGTAAAGCACCAGAAATACCAGAGGCCCTCGGGGCCGACAATTAGGCCATGGTGGCATCGGCCAGCCAGACGATAACCCGCCCGGCTAGCTCGCACCGCAAACGCGCTCGGGGTGGGTATACACGTTGAAGCGATCGCCTCTGAGGAATCCCACCAGGGTCACGCCGAACTGCTCGGCCAGCGCAACGGCATAGCTGCTGGGCGCGGATACCGCGCATACGATCGGCACGCCGGCCATCACGCTCTTCTGCAGCAGCTCGTAGCTGGCGCGCCCCGAGAGCATGACGATGCAGTCGGATAACGGCAGGCGATCATCGAGCAGCGCCCGACCGATGAGTTTGTCGAGCGCGTTGTGGCGGCCGACGTCTTCACGCACCGCCAACAGCCGGCCCCGGGCATCGAACAGCCCGGCCGCATGAATACCGCCGGTGGATTCGAACACGCCCTGTTCGGCGCGCAGCCGATCCGGCAGTCCCAGCAACAGATCCGGCGCGACCTGCCCTGGGCCGGCGGCGCTGGGCGAATGCCCGGTCGGCCGGGGCGGCGAGAAGCTCGGCTTGCCGCAGACGCCGCAGGCGCTGGTGGCCAGCGTATTGCGCTCGACGCGATCCAGGCGCGCGCGGGCCTCGGGCTTGAGCATGAGACGTATCACGTCGGCCTCGCCCGGGGCCACACGCAGATAGACGATGTCTTCACGCGAGCGGATGACGCCTTCGCCATGCATGAGGCCGGCCGCGAGTTCGGCATCGGCGCCCGGGGTGCGCATGGTAATCAGCGGCTCGGCGCCGGCGACATGGATTTCCAGCGCGCGTTCGACGGCCAGCGTGTCGTCGCGACCTTCAAACCCGTCGCTCGTGTAGGCCCGGATGCGCACACTCGCGCGCGCCGGGCTTTGTTCGGCGGTACTGGCGGGGGCGGCCTCATCGACGCTCATCGGCCCACGGTAACCCATCGCAGTCGGTCCTGGGCAACCGCCGGGCCGCGTGCCGGTTCGAATCTGTGTA
The DNA here is from genome assembly GCF_964012375.1 of uncultured Salinisphaera sp. Classification (NCBI taxonomy): domain Bacteria; kingdom Pseudomonadati; phylum Pseudomonadota; class Gammaproteobacteria; order Salinisphaerales; family Salinisphaeraceae; genus Salinisphaera; species uncultured Salinisphaera sp. The sequence goes on along the minus strand of NZ_CAXGSH010000026.1, from coordinate 23,840 downwards.
TTCTGCACGCGCGCAGCCCGGGTCGCCCCACGGCGAACACAGTACGGCACGGCGCATGCAACCTTATTAATTTTCTGCGCACGCGCGATCTCGTCATGGATCTTTTCGCTGTATTCGTTCAGACCCTCAACGTCACCCTGCCGGTGTTCTCGATGGTCTTTCTCGGCATTGGCCTGAAACGCGCGGGCTGGATCGACGACGCCTTCATCAATACCGCCTCGACGCTGGTATTCAAGGGCAGCATGCCCACGCTGGTGTTCATCAGTATCGTCAAAGCCGATCTGTCCCAGGCCCTGCTGCCGGGACTGATGCTCTACTTCGCGGCGGCGACGCTGGCCTGCTTCGGCCTGACCTGGCTGTGGGCGATATGGCGGGTCGAGAAAATCGAGCGCGGCGTTTATGTACAGGGCGCGTTTCGCGGCAACTGCGGCATCGTGGGCCTGGCCCTGGCGGCCAGCATGTACGGCGATTTCGGGCTCTCGGCGGGCGGCATTCTCGTCGGCCTGGTGATCCTGCTCTACAACGTGTTTTCGGTGCTGATTCTGGCCTGGTACCAGCCCGACCAGAAGGCCGATTGGCGCAGCATCAGCCGGGGCATCATCACCAACCCGTTGATCATCGGCACGCTGGTGGCCATACCGGTGGCCGCGGCCGGGCTGCCTATTCCAGAATGGATGATGACCTCGGGCGAGTACTTCGCCCGTCTGACCCTGCCGCTCGCGCTGATCTGTATCGGCGGCACGCTGTCGCTGGGCGCGCTTTACGAAGCCCGCGGCATCGCCTTTTCGGCGGCCGCGATCAAGATGGTCGTGTTTCCTGCCCTGGCGACCGCGCTGGGCTGGCTGTGCGGTTTCGAAGGGCGGGAACTGGGCCTGCTGTTTTTGTACTTCGCCGCGCCTACCGCCGCGGCCAGCTTCATCATGGTGCAGGCCATGGGCGGCAACGCGCGGCTGGCGGCCAATATCGTGGCCGTGACCACCCTGGCCGCGAGTGCGACCATCACCGCGGGCGTTTTCATGCTCAGCGCGCTGGGCATGATCGCGACGGCCTAACGCGCCGACCTATTCGGCGGCGTCGCCCTTTTTCGCCGGCTCGCTGCCATCCTCTTTGCGCGCCTGGGAAAAGGCTTTGGCGCCGGCAATCAGCGGCGACAGCGTGGCCCATAGCTCCTTGTCGTGCAGCAGCTTGAACACGCCGGTCACGCCCGGCGGGTTATAGGGCGTATCGTCGCTGACCGGTTTGGCGGCCTCGGTCATGCCGGCATTGACCGCATTGAACGTGCGCTCGAGCTGATCGGGGTCGATCTTGCCCAGCTGCTGGGCGACGACCAGCAGATTGCGCATGCCGGCATGGCCCTGTGGGGTGTTCATGCTTTCGACGGCAATACTGGAAATTTGCGGGAACGCGCCGGCGAAATCCTTGAGCCAGCGGATCACGCCGGATTCATACAGCTCGTCGAGCAGGCCGTTGATCTCGGCGACCCGTCCTTCCAGACGCTCGAACTCGGCCAGCGTGTCCTGGCGATACTGCTTGGCCTCTGCGGGCCGGTAGTGAATCTGTTCTGCCATGGCGAAGTCCCAAAAAAGCGTTGTGGGAAGACGAATACGAACGTGATTAAAGGCCGCTATCGGCCGGCCGCGCCTTGGGCGGACGCTTGTAGTCTTCGCGCTTCCATTTGGCGTTGACCTGCACACCGGACACCGGGTTCCGCGTGGCGTTGCGCTGGTTGTTGGCCTTGAGCGGTGCGTGACCGTCGACGCTGAGCACTTCCATCTTCACCGCCAGCTCCTTGTAGGCCGGGGTGTCGGTGTCCTTGTCCGACTCGAAGCTGGTGAGCACGTTGATCGCTTCGATGTTCTTCTTGCCGTGCATGGGCATGTACATCTGCTTGCCGGCCACGCGATCGGTGACTTCCACGCTCACCTTGATCGCACCGCGGCGCGAGACCAGCCGTACGATGCTGCCCGGCTTGATACCGCGCTCGGCCGCCAGCTCCGGCGAGACTTCCACGAAGCTGCCCGGAATCTTGAATACGATACCGGCCGTTTCGTCGGTGAGATTGCCTTCGTGGAAATGCTCGAGCAGACGACCGTTGTTGAGATGCAGGTCGTACTCGTCGTCGGGCTGATCGGTCGGCTCGGTCCATGCCACCGGATGGAAGCGGGCCAGGCCGTTGTCGAAATGGAACTGTCCGTTCGAGTATAGATTGGTCGCACTGGTGCCATCGGCGGCCACCGGCCACTGCTGGGAATTGAAGCCTTCCAGCCGGTCGTAGTGCACGCCTGCGAACATGTCGGCGATCGAAGCCGCTTCGTGCATGATTTCGCTGGGGTGGCTGTAGTTCCAGTCCGCGCCCATCGCCCGGGCCAGTTCGGTATGAATGAGCCAGTCCGGCTTGGAATCGCCGAGCGGCTCGAACACCTTGTACAGCCGCTGGATACGGCGTTCGGTGTTGGTGAAGGTGCCTTCCTTTTCCACCGAGGGGCTGGCCGGCAGCACCACGTCGGCGAATTCGCAGGTACGCGAGAAGAACATGTCCTGTACGACCATGAATTCGAGCTTCTCGAAGGCAGACTGCACGTGCAGCGCATCGGAATCGACGATGCCCATGTCTTCGCCAGCCACATAAAGCGCCTTCAGGTCGCCGTCGTGCATGTGGGTGACCATTTCATGGTTGTTCAAGCCCTTGCGCGTGGTCAGCTCGACGCCCCAGGCCTGCTCGTAACGGGCGCGCACGGTGTCGTCGGTGACGAAGTCGTAGCCGGGGAAGCGGCCCGGCATGCAGCCGAAGTCGCTCGCGCCCTGCACATTGTTGTGGCCGCGCATGGGGTAGCCGCCGGTGGCGAAACGGCCCATGTTGCCGGTCAACAGCAGCAGGTTGCACAGCGCGGTGGCGGTATCCGCGCCCATGGTGTGCTGGGTCACGCCCATGGCCCAGACGCCGCAGATGGTCTTGGCTTCGAGCACCATATCCAGAATACGGTCGAGTTCGTCCTGGCTCAGGCCACAGCGCTCGCGGGCGAATTCCATGGTGAACGGTTCGAGGCTCTTGACGTAGTCGTCGTATTTCTCGACATGATTCTCGATGAAGTCGGCGTCGGCCCGATCCATCTCGACGATGCGCTTGGCGATCGCGTTCAGCCAGATCATGTCCGTGCCCGGCTGGGGTTTGACGAACAGATCGGCGCGCTCGGCCATTTCGTTCTTGCGCAGGTCGGCGACCAGGTGCTTCTGGCCGCGCAGCTTCTTGGCCCGCTTGAAGCGGGTGGCGATCACCGGATGGCTTTCGGCGGTGTTCGAGCCGACGATCATCAGCAGGTCGGCGGACGCCAGATCGGCAATGGAGCCGGTATCGGCCCCGTAGCCGACGGTACGCCACAGGCTTTCCGTCGCCGGCGCCTGACAATAGCGCGAGCAGTTGTCGATATTGTTCGTGCCCATGACCGCACGGGCGAACTTCTGCATCAGATAGCCTTCCTCGTTGGTGCACTTCGAGGAGGCGATATAGGCCAGCGCATCCGGGCCGTTGGCATCGCGAATTTCCGTAAAGCGGCGGGCGATCAGCGCGTACGCCTCCTCCCATTCGGCTTCGCGGAAGGCGCCGTTTTCGCGAATCAGCGGCTTGGTGAGGCGATGTTCGCTGTTGATATGCCCCCAGCCGAACTTGCCCTTGATACAGGTGGAAATACCGTTCGCCGGGGCTTCAGGCTGCGGCTGCACCTTCAGCAGTTCGCGCCCGCGCGTCCACATCTCGAACGAGCAGCCCACGCCGCAATAGGTGCAGACCGTCTTGGTACGCTTGAGCTCGGTTTCGCGCATCGCGGCATCGACTTCCGACACGGCGAAGATCGGCCCGAAACCGGTGGTGTGTTCGGCGGCCTTGACCAGGTCGATGGCCGAGCGGCCGAGCTTCTGGTAACGCCCGCGTGCCTGCGGCGACAGCCCGGTCATGGGCCCGACGTTGCCGAGCATGGTCTTTTCCATCAGCGCGTTGCAGGGGCACACCGTCACACAATGGCCACAGGAGACACAGGAGGAATCCTCGATCGGAATATCGTCGTCCCAGATCACGCGCGGACGCTCGCGGCTCCAGTCGATCGACAGGGTTTCGTTGACCTGCAGGTTCTGGCAGGCCTCCACACAACGCCCGCACAGGATGCACTGGTCGGGGTCGTAGATATAGAACGGGTTGGAGTAGTCCTTTTCGTAGGGCTTGCCACGGAATTCGTAGTGCTGACCCGGCACTTCCATGTCGCGCACGGTGTTGTGCACTTCACAGTTGCCGTTGTTGTTGTCGCAGACCGAGCAGTACAGATCGTGATTCGAGGCGATCCGGTCGATGCCCTCGTGGCGGGCGGCATGGGCGGTATCGCTTTCGATGGTCACGTCCAGGCCGGGCTTGACCGCCACGCTACAGCCACGCACCAGGTTGCCGTCGATTTCGACGAAACAGGTATCGCAGGTCTGCAACGGCCCCAGGCTCGGGTGATAGCAGACATGCGGCAGATAGATACCGGTGCCCTCCAGCGCCTCGGGCAGAAGCTGGCCGGGGCGCGCCCAGACGGTACGGCCGTCTACGGTGATTTCGATCTGTTCGACAACGTCATCCATGGGGTGTCTCCTGAGCCGGCCTCTATGCTCTGCATCTTCGCACGATTATGTTGCGCGCGAGATAAAAGCCGGAGAAGCCCGTCGTTTACTAGAGAACGGGCTTGGATCAATTGCAGGCCCTGCTTTCCGGCCCACCTAGCCAGTGAACAGCCGCGATGCCTTGACCAGCGTTTCGAAAAAGCCCCAGAGGGCGGGAATCGTGACCAGGGCCCAGAGGCCGGCGACCTGCCATGCCGGCGTGGTGGCCGCAGTGTTGGCTTCGGTATTCATCATTGTCTCCTGCATGATGCAGCGAATCAAACCATCTCGTTCGACGTCGGCCCGGCGCCGTCGGGCGCCCTAGTCCGGGTTCGCCGGGTCACCCTCGTAGTGGTGCTTTTCGGCCACCGGACGCACGAGCAGATTGCAGACCAGGCCCACCGCCAGCAGCGCCACCATGATGTAAAGCGTGGTGGTATAGGCATCCGCCGGGGCCACACCGGCTTCGATGCGGCCTTCGCGCAGCTGGTTGAGCAGTACCGGCCCGACCACCCCGGCCGCGGCCCAGGCGGTGAGTAGACGCCCGTGAATCGCGCCGACGTGCATGGTGCCGAAGATATCGCGCAAATAGGCCGGCACCGTCGCGAAGCCGCCGCCATACATGGATACGATGATGCAGCAGGCCAGCACGAACAGCACGATATTGCCGCCCGCGGCGATACTCGGCACCCCCGCATAGAGCAGCATGCCGAGCACGAAGAAGATCACGTAGGTCATCTTGCGGCCGATGTAGTCCGAGGTGGAGGCCCAGAAGAAGCGCCCGGCCATGTTGAAGATCGACAGCACGCCCACGAAACCCGCAGCCGCGGCGGCGCTGGTGCCGACCATTTCCTGGGCCATTGGCGAGGCCTGTTCGAGCAGGGCGATCCCCGCGGTCACGTTCAGAAACAGCACCAGCCAGATGAAGTAGAACTGCGGCGTCTTCATGGCCTGATTCACGTGCACATGACTGCGCGTGATCATCTTGTCCTGCTTGCCGTCCTGTTCCGGGTCGAAGCCCTGTGGCTGCCAGTCCTTGGCCGGAATACGCACGATCAGCGCGCCGATCATCATGAACAGGAAATAGATGATGCCCATGGCCACGAAGGTGGAACCCACACCCACCGTATCCGGCCCGGAGAAGAACGCCATCAGCGAGGTGGCCAGCGGCGAGCCGATCATCGCGCCGCCGCCAAAGCCCATGATCGCCATGCCGGTGGCAAGCCCGGGGCGGTCGGGGAACCATTTGATCAGCGTCGAAACCGGCGAAATATAGCCAATACCCAGACCGATGCCGCCGATCACGCCGTAGCCGAGATACACCAGCCAGATCTGGTGCCACCACACGCCGAAGGCCGAAACAATGAAGCCGCCGCCGAAACAGGCCGCGGCCAGCGCCATCGCCTTGCGCGGGCCGACCCGCTCCAGCCACTGGCCGCCGAAGGCTGCCGCCAGACCGAGGGCAGCGATGGCTAGCGAGAATATCCAGGCCAGCGTGGACTGCGACCAGTCGGCCGGCGCCGATTCGGTCACGCCGACGATTTGCGTCAGGGGAATCTTGAATACCGAGAACGCATACACCTGGCCGATGCACAGGTGAATACACAGCGCCGCGGGCGGCACCATCCAGCGATTGAAGCCCGGCTTGGCCACCGTGCTGGACTTGTCGAAAAACCCGGCCATATCTCCCCCCGACAAAGACGCGGCACAGGCCGCGCACATGAGCTTGCGCGCACCCTAGCAGCTGTATGCGACACAAAAGCGTCTCTGCGACCAAAGTCGAGGCGCGCGGCCGGCGTGTCAGTCCGGGGGATGCCCCCAGAGCGTCTGCGCGAAAGGCTCGACCGTGACCATCTCGCCGGCCGGCACGTCCTGCTGCGCGGCCGGCAGCACGATGAAGCAGTCGGCGCTGCTCATCGAACGCATCACGCCCGAGCCCTGGTGATCGATCGGATCGACGGCCAGCTGGCCAGCGTCGGTGGTCACCAACCGGGCACGCAGGAAATTCTCCCGTCCCGGGCTTTTGCGCAGATCGGCCAGGGTGGGCAGATCGAGCCGGATGGGCAGGGCCGGATGCCCACCGGCCATGCGCACCAGCGCCGGTCGAACCAGCTGGATGAAGGTCACGGCCGTGGATACCGGATTGCCCGGCAGTCCGAAGAAACGGGCATTACCCAGGGTGCCGAAGGCCAGCGGCTTGCCCGGCTTGATGGCGACCCGCCAGAAGTCCACCGACCCTTGTTCGCCCAGCACGTCCAGCACAAAGTCGGCCGCGCCCACCGACACCCCGCCGCTGGTCACCACCGCATCGTAGTTCGCCGCCTGTCGGAATGCGGCGCGCAGCGCCTCGGGCGAATCGCCGACCACGCCCAGATCGATGCCTTCCATGCCCAGTTCGGCGAGCAGCGCGGCCAGGCCGTGGCGATTGCTGTCGTAGATTTCGCCGGGCTCGATCGGCCCGTCGATCGGGCGCAGCTCGTCGCCGGTGGAAAAGAAGGCCACCCGCGGCCGGTGTACCACCGCGACCTCGCTGACCCCGACCGACGCGAGAATGGCGATATCGGCCGGGCGCAGGTAACAGCCGGCCGCCAGCACCGTGGCGCCCGCGGCAATATCCTCGCCCGCCGCGCGAATATTGCTGCCGGCTTTCGGCGGTTGCTCGACAACCAGCCGGCGGCCCTCGGCCCGCGTGTTTTCATGCATTACCACCGTATCCACGTCGGCGGGGACCACCGCGCCGGTCATGATGCGGATGCACTCACCGGCGCCGAGTGAACCGTCATAGGGGTGGCCGGCCAGGCTTTCGCCCACGATCTGCAGCGTATCGCCGGCGGCGGCCACATCGGCCGCGGCATAGCCGTAGCCGTCCATCGAGGCGTTGTCGGCGCCGGGCACGTCGATGCGCGATACGACGGTCTCGCCCAGCACGCGATGCAAGGCGGCCTGCAGCGGCACGCGCTCGCAGTCGCGAATCGGCGTGATCGCCGCGACGATGCGCGCGCGGGCCTCGGCCAGGGGCATCGGCTTGTTGTCCGGGGTCGGACGAAAATCCGAGGGGTCGGAGGATTGCAACATCGGCTCACTCATGACGATGGAACGAAGCAGCGATCGAGCGTGTGTCTTGCCACGCCCGTGCATCGCCGGGGGCGTTGATATTGGCAAAGGCCTGCGCCTGCGGCCAATCGACCTCGGCCACGGCAAGCCGCGCCTGCCAGTCGGTCACCCGGGCCGTGCCCGCGGCCAGCGCGTCTTCCAGCGCGGCCAGCACCCGTCGGTGCATGAGCGCATGCAAAGGCTGGCGCCGCCCGGCCGCTCGTGCACAGACCAGATCGATGCCCGGCGTCATCGCCGCGGCCAGGCGCTGGCCGAGATCGTCGGGCAACGCCGGCGTATCTACCGGCACCACCAGCAGATACGGCGTCGAAGCGGCATGCAGCAGGCTCGCCAGGCCCTGTAACGGGCCGCCATGGCCGGGCTGTCGATCCGTCACGACCTCGCAGCCCAGCCCCCGATAGCGCGCCAGCGAGCGGTTGGCGCTGATCAGCAGTGAGCCGGCCTGGGATTGCAGGCGCGCCAGCGTGTGTTCGACCAGCGCACGGCCTTCGAGCACATACCAGCCCTTGTCGATACCGCCGAGCCGCCGGCCCGCGCCGCCGGCCAGCACCCCGGCCGTTATCTGACTACGATCGATCTTCATCGCTGCGATTCTGGATCCGAGGCCTGCACAGAGGCAACGAACGCGGCGTTCATTTGCCAGACGAACCGCCACGGTATGATCGCGCAGGCAAGCTTTGCACAACCTCGCGCGGGTCGCGTTCGAGTCCTCACAGACGCCTTGCCGCAGCCGGTGAGGCCGAACCGCTGAGCGGCTGTGACAGGCAGTGCAAAGCTTGCCCAGACATACGATCCAAGGACCCTTCTCCCATGCGACGCACACTTATCCGGATCATAGCCAGCGGCGCGCTGGCCGCGGTCGCCACCACCGTCAGCGCCCAGAGCCTGGGCGATCGCTTCAAGCAGTTCATGGGCGAAATGGAGGGTTCACAGACCAACGCCAGCGCTCGCCAGCTGCCGGAAAGCGAGGTCGTCAGCGGCCTGCGTGCCGCACTGGCCGACGGCGCTTCGGCCGCCGTGACCCAGCTCGGCCAGACCGACGGCTTCTGGGGCAATACCGCACGCCGTATCCCCCTGCCCGGCTGGATGGGCCAGGCCTCGTCGGCATTGCGCGGCGCCGGCTTTGGCGACCAGCTCGACAGCTTCCAGCTGTCCATGAACCGGGCCGCCGAGCAGGCGACCGCCGAGGCCGGGCCAATCGTGCGCGAAACCATCAACAACATGAGCGTGCGCGACGCCTACGACATCCTGCAGGGCTCTAACACGGCGGCCACCGACTACCTGCGCGAACACGCCGGTGACGATCTGGCGGCCAAGTTCGAGCCCATCATCGCCAACACCACCGCCCAGTCGCAGGCGGTATCCCGCTACGAGGCGCTGACCTCGCGCGCCAAGCCCATGCTGGCGTTCGTGCCGGGCATGAATCTCGACGTCAACGACTATGTCACCCAGCAGGCGCTGGACGGGCTGTTCGCGGTCATCGGCCAGCAGGAGCAAAAGATTCGCGCCAACCCCGCCGCCGCCGGCAGCGCGATCGCCGAGAAGGTGTTCTCTACCGTGTCCCGATAACGCCGGCGCGTTACCCGTCGAAACGCGCGTGGCGCTTGGGGGCGAGGCGTTCGAGAAACGCCTGCTGGTCGGCCAGGATGCGGCGATTCGCCAGAATGAGCCACTCGGCCAGATTGGGCTCGTAGGGCAGGGCCAACAGCGTCATGCCGGCCTGCTCCGGCGTACGGTCGTCCTTGAAACGGTTGCAGCCTTCGCAGGTGGATACCACGTTGGTCCAGGCATGGTCGCCGCCTTTCGAACGGGGTACGACATGCTCGATCTGCATCTGCGAGAAACTCAGCCGGGTACCGCAGTACAGACACAGGCCGCCATCACGGTGGAACAGCTCCCGCCGCGTCAACGCCGGCACCAGATTACGAGCAAAACGATGCGAACGATCGCGTACCGCGATGATGGAATCGATCTCGATCTGGCTGCGCAGGCCGGTCGAACGCGAGCGGCCACCGCGCAGGCAGATTTTTTCGCTGCCGGCTTCCCAGGCGATCTTGTCGGTAAAGTACAGGCCGACCGCTTCGCGCCAGTCCACCCATTCCACGGGCAGGCCGCCGGCATCCAGTTTAAGTATGCGTGGGATCGTTGCTGCCACGACGTCTCATCCTCTGTTGCAACCGCAGCGTCCGGCCACGGCGCGGGCCGACCGGTTTGCGGGTTACCCTCACACGGCGATATGACCGTATGTTGACGCGCATGAACCTTGTTTTACCGGATATTTGTGATCGTGCGCAACGCCGTATCGACGCACCTGTCAAACCCAATACCGTAGTTTTCGAACCCCGGATGCACGCCGTACGACCGCGCGAGCATGCCCGGTGAGCCGGCGCGTATGGCTGCTGGCGGGCGGCGCCGTCATTCTGGTGTGCGTGCTGGTCTTGTTCGGCTATCGCAGCGATGATGCCGCGCCGCCGCAGGCCGCAGCGGGCGCTCGGGTGGCGGTGGAAACCCAAACCGCCGAGCGGCGCTCGATTGCCGATGTCCGCGAGTTCTCGGGCACGCTCGAAGCCAGCGCCACGCTGACCGTAGCCCCCAAGATCGCCGGCCAGATCGCGGCCGTCGCCGTGGATATCGGCGACCGGGTCGACAGCGGCGACACGCTGGTGCGCCTGGACGACGAAGAGTACCGGCAGGCGCTGGCCGAGGCCGAAGCCCGGCTCGAGGTCGCCCGTGCCCAGTACGAGCAGGCACGCAGCGATGCACGCACCGCCGAACGCACGCTTTCCCGGGTGCGCTCGCTCAACGAAAAAGGCATTGCCGCTACCGCCGAACTGGATAGCGCCGAGGCGGAAAGCGCCAATGCGCGCGCGGCGGCCACGGTCGCGCGTGCCAACATCGCCGAGGCGCGTTCGCAGGTCGAAACCGCGCGTATCCGCCTGGGCTATACCGATATCCGTGCGCACTGGTCCGGCGCCGACCAGGGCCCACGCCAGATCGGCGAACGCATGGCAGAGCCGGGGGATACGGTCGCGGCCAATACACCGCTGCTGCGCGTCGTGGCCGTCGATACGCTCACCGCCGTGATTCAGGTCCCGGAAGCGCTCTATCCCAAGCTGGCCCGCGGCCAGGCGGCCCGGCTGCGTATCGCCGGCGCCGAAAGCGCAGATTTCAAGGCCGAAATCGCGCGTATCGCGCCGGTGTTCGATCCCGAAACCCGACGCGCCCGTGTGGAGCTGACCGTGCCCAATGGCGAAGGCCGGCTTGCGCCCGGCATGTTCGTGCAGGTGGGCCTGGTCGCCGACCGGCTGGACTCGGCCGTAGTCGTGCCGCGTGCCGCGCTGGTTCGCCGTAACGACCGCGACGGCGTGTTCGTTGTGGATTCGCAGGCCGGCATCGCCCGTTTCGTGCCCGTGGACGTCGCCTTCACCGAGGGCGATCGCGCCGCGCTGCGTGCCCCCGACACGCTCGAAGGCCCGTTGGTCACGCTCGGCCAGGCCCAGCTCGAAGACGGCATCGAGGTTGCCGTGGACGACGACGCCGCGCGCTCGGCGGCCAGCGAGAGCGACGGCGCATGACGAGCCTGCCGGCATTTTCGGTCGCCCGTCCGGTGGCGACCTGCATGATCATGGCGATCGCGCTGTTGTTCGGCGCGGTGGGCCTGAGCCGCCTGCCGGTCGACCTGCTGCCCAGTATCGAAACGCCGTCGCTGACCGTCTCGGTCGACTACGAAAATGCCGCGCCCGAGACCATGGAAGAACTGGTCACCCGGCGCGTGGAACAGGCCGTTGCCGCCACGCCCGGCCTGGAGGAAATGGAGTCCACCTCGGTGGAAGGCACGGCCGACGTAACGCTGCGCTTCGGCTGGGGCGTGGATATCGACGCGGCCGCCAACGACGTGCGCGACCGGCTGTTCTCGGAGCTCGACGAACTGCCCGAAAATGCCGGCCGCCCACGCCTGCGCAAGTTCGATACCGCCGACCTGCCGGTGATGGGCCTGGGCCTGGCCAGCGGTATCGACCCGATCGAGCTGCGCCGGCTCATCGATAATCAGCTGTCGTATCGGCTGCAGCAGATTCCGGGCGTGGCCGCGGTGGAGATCTGGGGCGAGCCCGAGCGCGAGATTCAGGTCAATCTGGATATCGATCGCGTACGCGCACTCGACCTGTCGCTGACCGATATCCGCGATACGCTGGCCGCGGCCAACCGCAACCTGCCTGCCGGCGCTATCGAAATCGGCAATCAGGAGCTGGTGCTGCGCACGCCGGGGCGATTCGCCGATCTCGACGATCTGCGCCGGGCGGTGGTGCTGGTACGCGACGGCACGCCGATCACGCTCGGCGAGCTGGCCACGGTACGCGACACCCAGCAACGCGCCGAACGGCTGGTGCGTATCGGCGGTGAACGCGGCGTGCGCATGGGCGTACGCAAGCAATCCGGCGCCAATACCGTCGAGGTGGCCGAACGCGTGACCCGCGAGGTGGCCGAACTCAATCGCGAGTTCCCGCAGGTGCGCATCACGCCATTCTTCAACACCGCGGACTATATCAATCGCTCGATCGCCAACGTCTCGCGGGCGCTGTTCTACGGCAGCGTGCTGGCCTTCGTCGTACTGCTGGTATTCCTGGGCCACCTGCGCGCCGCCCTGGCCGTCTCGGTGGCCATTCCGGTATCGCTGGTCGCCACCTTTGCGCTGATGTACGGCTTTGGTTACACCATCAATCTGATGACGCTCGGCGGGCTGGCGCTGGGCGTGGGCCTGATGGTGGATTCCGCCATCGTGGTGCTCGAAAACATCCAGCGTCGACGCCTGGAGCTGGGCGAATCCGACCATGTTTCGGCGGTGGCCGGCAGCAACGAAATGGCCGGCCCGATCGTGGCCAGCACGCTCACCACGCTGGCGATCTTTATTCCCATGCTGTTCGCGCGCGAGCTTACCGGCCAGCTGTTCCGGGAGCTGGCGATCGTGGTTGCCCTGGCCCTGGCCTGTTCGCTGGTGGTCGCGCTCACGATCATGCCCATGCTCACGGCGCGCTTCGTGGGCCGGCGCAAAGCGCCGACGGGCGCGGGTCTACGCCGGCTGGAGAAGCTCGGCATCAACGCGTACGCCCGCCTCGAAGGCGGCTATCGTCGCCTGCTCGAAGGCGCGCTCGCCGCGCCGCGGCGGGTGATCGCCGCGGCGGTGCTTGCCACGCTGGCCGCGCTCGTCGGCTTTACCCAGCTGGGCAGCGAATTCATGCCGGCCACCGACGAAGGCGAGGTGCGCGTGGGCCTGGAAATGCCGCCCGGCACCCGTCTGGCCCTGATGGATAGCCAGGCCCGCAAGGCCGAAGCCGTGGTACGGCGCGTGGTGCCGGATGCCGTGTCCGTCGTCACCACGGTGGGCAGCGGCGGTTATCGCGCCGATGCCGGGGCCGAGGCCGATATTCGTATCGAATTGCCGCCGGCCGGCGCGCGTACGCGCAGCAGCCAGCAGGTCGCGGCCGATCTGCGCGCGGCGATCGGGGAGCTGGCCGACACCGAGGTACGCGTACGCGTGCGCCAGCCGTTCTTCTTCCGCATGCTGGACGTGGGCAGCGCCGACGAAAGCCTGGAAATCGAGATCCGCGGCTACGACTTCGGCGTGTTGCAGCGCCTGTCGAAACGTATCCAGCAGCGCATCGCCGATATCCAGGGCATCACCGACCTGCGCGCCTCGCGCGAAGGCTCGGCACCGCAGCGCGACGTCATCATCGACCGCGCGGCCGCGGCAGATCGCGGCGTCACGGTCGAGGCGATCGGGCAAACCGTGGAAACGGCCATCGCCGGCACCAACGCCGGCTATTTTCTCGACGACGGCGACGAAGTACGCGTACGGGTACAGCTGGCCAATCCGCGCCAGGTCAGCCCCGATCAGATACTCGACCTGCCGGTGCCGGCCGGCGACGGTCGCCGGGTACGCCTGGGCGACGTGGCCCGGATTGTTGAAGCCACGGGGCCGATCGAAATCGATCGACGCAACCAGCAACGGCTGGTCAGCGTTAACGCCAATATCGCCGGGCGCGACCTGGGCTCGGTGGTCGAGGACGTACAGGCCACGCTCGACGATATCGCCATTCCGGCCAACTACGACGTGCAGCTGGTGGGTGAGTACGAAGCCCAGCAAGCCGCGTTTCGCGAGATCGGCGTGAACGTCGCCCTGGCGCTGCTGCTGGTTTATATGGTCATGGCCTGTCTGTACGAATCGCTGATCGACCCGTTGATCGTGATGGTCACCGTGCCGCTGGCGCTGATCGGCGTGGTCGCCACCCTCATGCTCACTAACACCACGCTCAATTCACAGTCGTTGCTGGGCTGTCTGATGCTCATCGGTATCGTGGTCAACAATGCGATTCTCATCGTCGATCAGGCCAACCTGCTGCAGCGCGAAGGCATCGGCCCGGTCGACGCCGTACGCGAGGCCGGCCGGCGCCGGCTGCGCCCGATTCTGATGACCGCCGCGACGACCGTGTTCGCGCTGTTGCCGCTGGCGATCGGCCTGGGCGAGGGCTCCGAGTCGCAGGCGCCGCTGGCACGGGCCGTGGTCGGCGGCATGACCACCGCCACGCTGATCACATTGGTCGTGATTCCGGTGGTCTATACCGGCGTGCACCGGGCCTGGCCACGGCGACAGGGTGCGCCGACATGAGCGCGGCACGGCGATACCGCTGGGCCGTGCTAGTGCTGGCTGCCTGTGCTGCGCCGGCCGGCGCTTTTCTCGACCCGCAGGCCCTGGTGTGGCCAGAGCAACCGCTGCCTGGACAGCCCGCCGAGTCGGCCGCCACGAGCGCGCCGTCCAGCAACGACGAACTGGCGGCCCTCGGCCAGCGCAACCGGCTCGATCTAAGCGTCGAGGAAGCGGTGGCGATGGCCGTCGAACACAACCCGTCGCTGGCCGCACAACGCCTGCAGCCGGTGATCGCCGGCACCTTCGCCGCGGTCGAGCGGGCGGTGTTCGACCCGAGCGTATTCGCACGCATCGAAACCTCGCGCGAAGTGGCCCAGCGTGTGTCCGAGGACATTCAGCAGAACTTCGATGTGCGTAACGACGGCGAAGCCGCACGCGCGGGTATTCGCCAGACCCTGCCCACCGGCACCGAGCTCGAACTGAGCGTGGAACAGGACCTGAGCGAGTCCAACCGATCGCCGCGCCAGGCCAGCACCCGGGTCGGCCTGACCCTGACCCAGGCCCTGCTCAACGGCTTTGGCGTGGCCAGCAATCTCGTGACGCTGCGCCAGGCACGGGCCGATGCCCTGGCCTCGGCCTACGAACTGCGCGGCTTCGTCACGTCGCTGGTGGCGGATGTCGAAAGCACCTACTGGGACTATCTGGGCGCACGCCGGCGTATCGAAATTCTGAACAACGCGGTCGAGGTGGCCGAGCGCCAGTCCGAGGAAGCCCGGCTGCGGATCGAGGCCGGTACGGTAGCCCGTGTCGAACAGGCTGCGTTCGCCGCCGAAGCGGCCCGCCGTCGCCAGGACCTCATCGACGGCCGGGCCGAGGCGGCGCGTCTGCGTATCCGCCTGCTGCAGCTGATCAGCGCGCCCGAGCGCCTGCGTTACGAGCGCGCCGTCGAACCTGCCACCGAGGTAGCCACCGACGCGGCACCGCTCGATGCACCGGCCGACTATGTCAGCCTCGCCGCACAACGCCGGCCCGAGCTCAATCAGGCGCGCCTGGACGTGGCCCGCAACGAGCTGGAAGTGGTAGCCACCCGCAACGGCCTGCTGCCGCGCCTGGACCTGTTCGTCACCCTCGGCCAGACCGGCTTTGCCCGCAATTACGGCAGCGCCTACGAAAATCTCGACGGCGGCGATACCTACGACCTGTCCGGAGCGCTGGAATTCGAGTACCCGCTGGGCAATCGGGCCGGGCGCGCGCTGCAGGAGCGCGCCCAGGCCAGCGTGCGCCAGGCCGAAGCCAGCCTCGACAACCTGCAACGGGTGATCGAGGCCGAGGTCCGCTATGCCCTGATCGAGGCCGAACGTGCCGCGGCCCAGATCGAGGCCAGCGCGGCCACCGTCAACCTGCAGCGCCAGACCCTGGAGGCCGAACAGGCCCGCTTTGATGTCGGCCGCTCTACCGGCCTGCTCGTCGCCCAGGCCCAGCGCGACCTGCTCACCGCAGAACTCGGCCGCATTGACGCCTTCATCGCTTATCGCCAGGCGTTGATCGATCTGTACGTTGCCGACGGCAGCCTGCTCACCCGTCGACTGGTAGACGCGCCCGGCGAGCTGCCGCCGGCCCTGCCCTGGCGTGAGTGATCGGAAAAACGTTCTGCCCAGGTAACGACAGGAAAGGCAAAAGAAAACGCGCTCGCGACCGATATAAAGGCCACTGGGATTCGCCGCGCCCACGCGGCGATGGTTTGAGCCTCGCGAGCCTGTGATGAAATTACTCGACAACATGAGCGTCAAGACCAGCTGGGCGCTGGTGCTGGCCAGCTTTACCGGTCTGCTGCTGCTGGTGGGCGCGATCGGCGGCTACACCATCTGGTACAGCCAGGGCGCGCTAGCCAAGGTGCGCGATGTCCAGGTCGAACAGAAATCCCAGCTCAACCGGGCCAACAGTGCCCTGCTCAACCTGCGGCTGCACGTGCAGGACAACTATCAGGCACTGGGTACCACCGCCACGACCCGAACCACGGCCGATGCGCTCAGCCAGGAAGCCGAATCGGTCGATGCGCTGTTCCAAGCCTTTTTCGCCACGGACTTCACGCCGCGTTATCAGGCACAGGTGGCACAGGTCGAACAGGCCTATCGCGCGCTGTTCGATACCGCCGTCGTGCCGCGTATTCGTGCACTGGCGGCCGGCGATCGCGATACCTATCTGGCCCTCGACGACGAGGCCGAACGCCTGACCCAGCAATTCACCACCCAGGCGGTGGGCTATTTCGAGCTCGTGGAAGCACAGGGCAGCGCGCTCTACGACACTTTTCAACGCACCGCGATCGGGCTCGAAATCGCGATGGGCAGTGCCTTCCTGGCGACCGTGCTGCTGATCGTCGTCGTGGTCTGGGGCATCACCGTCAACGTCACCCGCCCGATGGGCCGTCTGGTCGACCACGTCGAGCGGATTGCCGGGGGCAATCTGCACGGGCGTATCGAGAGCCGCGGCAACAACGAAATCGGTCGCCTGTTCGCCGGGCTGACGCACATGCAAAGGGCGTTGGCCGCTACCGTAGGCCAGGTCCGCGAAAGCAGCGACGCCATTCACGGCGATTCCCAGACCATTGCCCGCGGCAACGGTGATCTGTCGGCGCGTACCGAGCAACAGGCGGCCTCGCTGGTGCAGACTGCTTCGAGCATGGAAGAGCTGACCTCCACCGTCGACCAGAACACCGAGAACGCCCGCGAGGCCCGCCAGCTCACCCACGAAGCCTCGGCCACCGCCGAACGCGGCGGCAAGATCGTCGATGAGGTGGTGGAGACGATGCAGGGCATCAGCCGCAGTTCGCACGAAGTCAGCCAGATCATCGACATGATCGAGTCGATCGCCTTCCAGACCAACCTGCTGGCCCTCAACGCCGCGGTCGAAGCCGCCCGCGCCGGCGAACAGGGCCGCGGCTTTGCCGTGGTCGCCGGCGAAGTCCGCAATCTGGCGACCCGCTCGGCCAAGGCCGCCGAAGAGATTCGCGGGCTCATCGACGTATCGGTGAACCGCGTGGACGCCGGCTCGAAGCTGGTCGATCAGGCCGGCAGCGCGATCAACGAGGTGGTATCGGCGGTCAAGCGGGTCGATCAGATCATGACCGAAATCGCCACGGCATCGGAAGAACAGGGCCGCGGCATTGCACAGGTCAATCAGGCGGTGACCGAACTCGATCAGGTCACGCAGCACAACGTGCGCCTGGTCTCGGAAGCCTCCAGCGCGGCCAACGCCCTGGAAGCCCAGGCCCGCACGCTGCGCGAGGCGGTCGCGGTATTCCAGCTCGACGTTACGACAGCGGCTACGCCCAAGTCCCCGGCCACGCCCGCACCGGCGCAAGCCCGTACAACCGTGGCGCCGGCACCGAGCCCGGCCCCGGCCAAATCGCCAGAGACGCGCGCCGCGGCGTCAAAGCACGACGAGGATGCCGATATGGAGTGGCAGACTTTCTAGCCCCCTCGACATTGCCGCAGCCCCGAGCCAGTCACCGGATCGGGGCGCGAGCAAGGCAATGAGCCGTCGCGGTCGTCGTGCGGCTCCAGAGCCGGATCAACGCAGCCAAAGCGCCGCGGAATTCTTATTCGTGGCGCATAGAAAACCGGCCGGCGCGCTGCGCCGGCCGGAAGCCGCGATCGTACAGCGACTCAGTAGAAAACTTGGCGCGGGCGTATTGGAGGAGAACAACACGGCGCAAAATCGCTGTACGCCTCTACCGATGCAAAACCGGTGCCATGCGCGTTCGCAGGCCTAGACCGTTTGCTGGAGCACGTCCGGCGCGCCCAAACGAATCGCATTCCGATCAATGGGTTACAAGACCCGCCAATAAATGACGCCCGGCGTATTCAGCGCTCGACTGCCAGAGCGACGCCCTGACCACCCCCGATACACAGGGTCGCCAGACCTTTCTGCACGTCGCGGCGCATCATTTCGTGGATCAAGGTGACCAGTACACGACAGCCCGATGCACCAATAGGGTGCCCCAGCGCGATCGCGCCGCCGTTGACGTTGACCTTGTCGCTATCCCATTCGAGCTGTCGACCCACGGCGACCGACTGGGCCGCAAACGCCTCGTTGGCCTCGATGAGATCGAGATCGGCCACCTGCCAGCCCACGCGCTTGAGGCAACGCTGGGTGGCCGATACCGGGGCAATGCCCATCAACGCCGGGTCGACGCCGGCATTGGCATAGCCCGCGATACGGCACAGCGGCGTCAGACCCAGCGCGTCGCATTTTTCGCGGGTGGTGACGACCACAGCGGCTGCACCATCGTTCAGGCCCGAGGCGTTGCCGGCGGTCACCGTGCCGTCGCGGGTGAAGGCCGGCTTGAGCCCGGCGAGGCCTTCGGCGGTTACGCCCGCGCGCGGGCCTTCGTCGCGGGCAAAGGAAATGGCGTCGCCTTTCTTCTGCGCCACTTCGATAGGCAGCACTTCGTCCTCGAAGCGGCCATGTTTGAGCGCTTCTTCGGCGCGCTGCTGCGAGCGCGCGGCAAACTCGTCCTGCTCCTCACGCGAGACCCGATATTTTTCGGCCACGTTCTCGGCGGTCTGGCCCATGTGATAGCCGTTGAAGGCATCCCAGAGGCCGTCGCGGATCATGGTATCGACCAGTTCCCAGTCGCCCATACGCTTGCCGTTGCGCGAGTTGGGCAGCACATGCGGCGCCGAGCTCATGTTCTCCTGGCCGCCGGCCACGATGAGCTCGGCATCGCCGAGGGCGACCGCCTGGGCGGCCAGCATGACCGCCTTCAGGCCACTGCCGCAGACCTTGTTGATCGTCATCGCCGGGGTGGCGTCGCCCAGCCCGGCCCGAATGGACGACTGACGGGCCGGATTCTGGCCTGCACCGGCAGCGAGCACCTGCCCCATGATCACTTCGTCAACGGCGTCGACCGGGATGTCGTGACGGGCGAGTAACGCACGAATGGTATGCGCGCCCAGCTCGGTCGCACCGATGCCGGCCAGGGTGCCGCCGAAGCGGCCGATCGCGGTGCGCCCGGCAGCGGCGATAACGATGTTGTCTTTCACGTGGCGATACTCCAGAACGGGAATGGATTGCCGCACAGCGGCACGATGGCCGCCATGTTACGAAAAATCCGCCTGTCGGCGCACGCCGGGCACTCGCGGCGTCGTGCGTATGCGTGAGACTCAGGCGGCCGCCGTCAGCCAGGCGGGATGTGCGCAAATCCACGCTCACGCCGCATGCTGGACTTTGCACATGACCGGCAAGCGCCATAACGCAGACATAAAAAAGGCCGGCGCCGGCGCGCGCAACGCGCAACACCGGGCCAGCCACCCCCTGCGATCGTCAGCGACGGCGCCTTGTCGGCGCTGTCGCCTCAATCAGCCTCGACGCTAGCTGCCCTTGGCCTGCAGCTGGTCGATGATCTGCGGATTTTCCAGCGTGGACACGTCCGACGTGATCTCTTCATCGCGCGCCACGGTGCGCAGCAGACGACGCATGATCTTGCCCGAACGGGTCTTGGGTAGACCGTCCGCGAAACGGATTTCCTCGGGCTTGGCGATGGCGCCGAGCTGTTCGGTCACCCAGTCGCGCAGTTCCGAAGCCAGCTCGTCGCTGCCGCCATCCTGCTTGAGGATGACAAACGCCACGATGCATTCGCCCTTGACCTCGTGCGGACGGCTGACCACGGCCGCCTCGGCAACGGCCTTGTGGGCCACCAGCGCCGATTCGACCTCCATCGTGCCCATGCGATGGCCGGAGATATTCACCACGTCGTCGATACGACCCAGAATACGGAAGTTGCCCTGTTCGTCGCGCTGGGCTGAGTCGCCGGCGACATAGGTATGTTCGTCGAACATACCGAAATAGGTGTCCTTGTAGCGCTCGGGGTCGCCCCAGATGGTGCGCAGCATGTACGGCCACGGTTTCTTGACCACCAGAATGCCGCCGGCGTTGGCGTCGCTGACCCGTTCACCGGATTCGTCGATGATATCGGCCGCGATGCCGGGCAGCGCCTTGGCCACCGAGCCGGGCTTGGTCGGCGTACTGGAAGGAATCGGCGTGATCATGTGGCCGCCGGTTTCGGTCTGCCACCAGGTATCCACGATCGGGCAACGCTGCTTGCCGATCATTTCGCGATACCACATCCAGGCCTCGGGGTTGATCGGCTCGCCGACCGTGCCCAACAGGCGCAGGCTGTCCAGCGCATGCCGCTGCGGGTATTCGTCGCCCTGCTTCATGAGCGCGCGAATCGCGGTGGGCGCGGTATAGAAGATGGTGACCTGATGGGTATCCACCATCTTCCAGAAGCGATCGGCTTCCGGATAGGTCGGCACGCCTTCGAACATCACCTGGGTCGCGCCACAAGCCGTGGGTCCGTAGGTGATATAGGTATGCCCGGTCACCCAGCCGACGTCGGCCGTGCACCAGAACACGTCGCTGTCGTTGAGATCGAATACCCAGCGACAGGTGCAGATCGCGCCCAGCAGATAGCCGCCGGAGGAATGCTGGATGCCCTTGGGCTTACCGGTGGAACCGGAGGTATACAGAATGAACAGCGGATGCTCGGCATCCACCCATTCCGGCTCGCACTGGTCGGCCTGGCCGTCGACGGCGTCGTGCCACCACAGGTCGCGGCCTTCGGCCATGGTGACGTCGGCACCGGAGCGCTTGTAGACGATGACCTTTTCGATGCTCTTGCAGCCTTCGGAGAGCGCCTTGTCGGCGGTTTCCTTGAGCGGAATGAGCTTGCCACCGCGGTAGTTGCCGTCGGCGGTGATCAGCATCTTGGCTTCGGCGTCGTCGATACGATCGCGCAGCGATACCGCGGAGAAGCCGCCGAACACCACCGAATGAATCGCGCCGATACGCGCACAGGCCAGCATGGCCACCGCCGCCTGCGGAATGTTCGGCAGATAGATGACCGCGCGATCGCCCTTGCCCAGACCGTTGGCCTTGAGTGCGTTGGCGAAGCGGCAAACGCGGGCATGCAGCTCGCGATAGCTGATGTGTTCGACCTCGCCATCGTCGCCTTCGAAGATGATCGCGGTCTTGTCGCCGCGGCTATCCAGGTGCCGGTCGAGGCAGTTGTAGGAGACGTTAAGCTCGCCGTCGGCGAACCATTTGAAGAACGGGGCGTCAGATTCATCCAGAACCTGATTGAACGGCGTGTGCCAGTCGATCTTGTCGCGTGCCTGATCGGCCCAGAAGCCTTCGTGATCGGCCTCGGCGGCCTGATACAGAGCGTCGACGTCGGCAGCCTTGAGCGTGGCGCTGTCCAGAAACGCCTGCGGCGGATCGAACTGTCGATCCTCTTTCAGAACCGATTCGATCTTGTTATCAGCCATGGAGTCTCCCGATGCGTAGTTGCAAACACGAATCAGCATACGCACTTGCAAAGCCTGTCTGCATAAGACGAAAGGCGCATGGAGCGATACGTTCGCCAAACCGCAGGGCCGCATCGGTAATAATAATCGTTCGCATTTGGGCTCGGTTTGCTGCATACTCCCGCGCCTTGTCGCGCAATGCCTTTAACGTCCCACAGTCGAGAAAACTGTCATGACACCCGATAGTTCCGCGGTCTTCGATCTGGCCGGCCTGATAGATCTGTTGCGCCTCGGCGGCCCGGTAGTGGCCGTACTGGTGGCCATGTCGGTGATCGCGCTGGCGATCATCCTGCTCAAGTGCTGGCAGTATGCGAGCGTGCGCGTGGGTAAACGCCGCTTCATCGCGCCCGCGCTGGACCAGTGGCACAGCGGCGACCGACAGGGCGCGATCGCCGCCCTCACCGACGAGCGCAACCCCATTGCCGACACGCTGGGCGTGGCGATGCGCGGGGTCAACGCCGGCGCCAACGTAACGGTCGTGCGCGAAGAGGCCGCCCGCGTGGGCGCGCGTCATCTCAGCCAGATGCGCAGCTATTTTCGCCCGCTCGAGGTGATTGGGTCACTGGCCCCGCTGCTCGGCCTGCTGGGTACCGTCATGGGCATGATCACGGCCTTCCAGCAGCTGGCGAACGCCGGCAGCCAGGTGGACCCGTCGGTGCTTTCCAACGGCATCTGGGAAGCCCTGCTCACCACTGCGGTGGGTCTGGTGGTGGCGATTCCGGCGGTGGCGGCGCTGAACTGGTGCGAACGCGTGGTCGAACGCCTGCACGAAGACATGCAGGACACCCTGACCCGCTTCTTCACGCGGCATGAAGTCGGCGCCTTCAATCAGGCCGATACGAAGGCGCAGACAGCGCAGACGAGCGCCAGCACACAGTCGTCCACCGCCCACGCCTGAGCCAGCGCCATGCATATCGAAACACTCGAGCGGCGTACCCATTCGATCAGCCTCACGCCGCTGATCGACGTGGTGTTCATCCTGCTCGTGTTCTTCATGCTGGCCACGAGCTTCACCGACTGGCGGCCTATCACCCTGGCCACCGGCACCAGCGAAGCGGCGCCCGGTGAAACGCCGCCTGCGGTAGTGCGGGTGGACGCGGACGGCACCCTGCACTACAACGGCAGCGCCAGCCGCGATACGCGCTCGCTCGCCCAAACCCTGAACGCCGCGATCGAAGCCGGCGATGTATCGGCCGTGATCGTACAGCCCGAGGCCGAGGCCACGCTCGATGTCACCGTCGGCGCGCTCGACGCGCTCGCCGGTGCGGGGGTCGCCCCCATGTCGCTGGCCACGGGCGCCAAGGCGGATCGGCCATGATCGTTGCACCGCCCAAGCGGCCGCGTTCCACCGAAGAGAACGTGCTGCCGCTGATCAACATCGTTTTCCTGCTGCTGATCTTTTTCATGCTGGCCGGGGTTCTGGCACAGAACCCGCCGTTCGAACTCACGCCGCCTGCCACGGCCGATACCGAGCAGTCCACCCAGCTGGAAAACCAGGTGCTGGCAGTGGCCGCCGATGGGCGTCTGGCCTTCGGCGGCAAGCCGATCGAGCGCGAGGCGCTGGCCGATGCGCTGGCCGGCTGGCCGGACGACAAGCCGCTGCAGATCCGTGCCGACGGCGGCCTGAAGGCCGATGCCCTGAGCGGGCTGTTCGCCACCCTGCGCGGCGCCGGCATCGCCGAAGTCAACCTGCTGACCCAGCACAAAGACCCATGAAACGCATCGGCCTGCATCATTGGGTGATCGTGCTCGCGATCGCCATCGCCGCGCATGCCGCGCTGTTCCTGCGCTTTCAGCTGGACGACACCATCACCACCGCGAACACGGGCGCGGCCGGCGTACGCATTGCGCTTGCCCCCACCCAGGGCGAACCCCAGCCCGAGCAGGTCGCTGCCGACGCGGTGGAACAGCAAGAAGATACGCCCGAGCCAGAGGCGAAACCGGAACCCGAACCCGAACCGAAGCCAGAACCAGAACCGGAGCCGGCCCCCGAGCCAGAACCCGAGCCCGAGCCGGAACCGCAGCCCGAGCCGACACCGGTACCGGAGCCGAAACCCAAGCCCCAGCCAAAGCCCGAGCCCAAACCG
>NZ_CAXGSH010000025.1:0-40943 GCF_964012375.1 uncultured Salinisphaera sp. | reverse complement strand
TGATGCTCGCCAGCTTTTCGCTGCCGGTTTTCTTTATCACCGGCCTGTTGCTGTCCCTGCGCCGCCGGCGTATGAAACGCCAGGTCGCCGCGCCGCCGGCCGTGCAGGCGAATGCTCCGCCCGGCACGGATACGCTGCTGGTGGCATACGCCAGTCAGAGCGGGCTGGCCCAGCGCATCGCCAGCCAGACCACGGCCGCGCTGCAAGCAACCGGACGCGCGGTGCGCATGTCCGGCCTCAACGACATCCAGCCGCTCTCGCTGGCCGCGCATCGCCAGGCGCTGTTCGTGGTGAGCACGCACGGCGAAGGCGACGCGCCGGTAGCGGCCCGTGGCTTCGATCGCCGCTTCTGCAGTGCCACCCAGCCGCGCCTGGAAGCCCTCGACTATGCCCTGCTATCGCTTGGCGATAGCGACTATGGCGATAGCTACTGTGCCTTCGGCCGGCGACTCGATCGCGCGCTGCGCGAGCACGGCGCGCGTACCCTGATCGCGCCGATCGAAGTGGACAAGGCCGATGCCGCGGCCCTGGCCGACTGGCATGCCGCGCTCGCCGGCCTGTTCGGCACGGCCCATACCGACGTTGAACCGGCATTCGATCGCTGGCGGCTGGCCGCGCGCACCATTGCCAATCCCGGCAGCCTCGGGGGGCCGACCGCCTGCCTGCGACTCGAGCCTATCGGCGCCGGCACCCCGGACTGGCAGGCCGGCGACATTGCCGAAATCCGCCCGCGCCAGCCGCAGGCCACGGTCGATGCCTGGTTGCAGCGTCATGACCTCGACGGCCGGATGTCCGTGGTTCGGGACGGGCAAGCCTGGCCGCTGCAGCAGGCACTGGGCGATCGGCACCTGCCGGATACCCCGCCCGACACGGGTAACGAATTGCAGCACTGGTTCGACAGCCTCGCGCCGCTGGCAGCCCGCGATTACTCGATCGCTAACGTCGGCGACGGCGCAATCGAATTGCTTGTCCGTCTGGCCCGCCACGAATACGGCCCCGGCATGGCCTCGGGCTGGCTGATCGAGCGGGCCGCAATCGGCGATGTCATCGAACTGCGCCTGCGCGCCAACCCCGGCTTTCGCGGCGACGAGAACAGCCACCAAAAGCCGGCGGTCTTCATCGGCAACGGCACCGGCATGGCGGGACTGCGCAGCCATCTGATCGCTCGCATCGGCGCCGGGCAACAGGCCAACTGGCTGTTATTCGGCGAACGCCAGCGCGCGGTGGATTTCTATTACGGCGACGCGATCCGCGCCTGGCACCAGGCCGGCGCCCTGACCCATCTCGACGCGGTGTTCTCGCGCGACGCCGACGATGGCCGCTATGTCCAGCACGCGCTGGCCGCGCACGCCGATCGCCTGCGCGACTGGATCGACCACGGCGCCTATCTATTCATCTGCGGCAGCCATGACGGCATGGCCACCGGCGTGACCGCAACGCTCGTGAACATTCTCGGCGCCGGCCTGTTCGAACAACTCAACGACGCCGGCCGGATCCGCATGGACGTCTATTAAGGAAGTTCTGCACAACCGCTCGCGGGTCGCGTTCGAGACCTCACAGAAGACGCGGCAAGGCGTACCTGAGGCCGAACCCGTTTTCGGTCGCCGGCTTTGCCCGCGCTTGGTCTTCGCCAAGGCTCGCGGGCCTACAACGAGCACGCCACGCGCCAAGCAGGCCGGCGAGACCGCGACAGGTTGTGCAGAGCTTGCTCAACAACCTGCCCGTTGTCGGGCGCGCCGTAACAAACAGTTTGCATAGCCATATCGTTCACAGGGGGATTCATGCACGACAGTAAAACCGGGCTCCGGCTTCGAAACGTCGACATTCGTATTGCCAGCGCGCTTGCCCTGGCCCTGGCGGCTTCGGCTGCCGGCGCCCAGACCACTACCACGCCGACGCCGCTTGCGCCGATCGACGTGGAGGGTGGCCGTATCAAGGGGGCCGATGCGCCAGTGGAAGGCTATGTGGCCGAGCGCAGCGCTACCGCCACCAAGACCGATATTCCGCTCATCGAATCGCCGCAGTCGGTCAGCGTGATCGGCCGCGAACAGATCGAGGACCGCGGTGCCGATACGCTGGCCGAAGCGGTCGAATACGCGCCCGGCGTGAATACCGCCAACAGCGTGAACAACGACGTCATCGACAGCAACGGTATCCAGATCCGCGGCTTTTCTGCCGCGGATGCGACCTATCGCGACGGTACGCGCCTGTTTGCCGGGTTGCCCTACGATGCCCCCATCGAGGCCTACGGCGTCGAACGTATCGAGGTGCTGCGCGGGCCGGCCTCGGTGCTCTACGGCCAGGGCCAGCCGGGCGGCATCATCAACCTGGTGACCAAACAGCCCACCGACACGCCGCTGCGCGAAATCGGGCTCGAAATGGGTACATTCCATCACAAGCAGCTCAAGGCCGACGTCAGCGACAGGCTCGATAGCGAAGGCAAGTGGCGCTACCGCCTCACCGGGCTGGTCCAGGAGTCGGGCACGCCGATCGAATATATCGACGACGACCGCGTGTACATCGCGCCGGCGTTGTCATGGACGCCGAATGCAGCCACGAAACTCACGCTGCTGGCGCGCTATCAGAAATCCCAGTCCGACTATTACTGGACCGGCTTTCCGCTGGCGGGCACCAAGCGCCCCAATCCCACGACCGGCGAACGCATTCCCGAAGATCGCTATATCGGCCAGCCCGGTCTGGGTGGCTACGATTCCGAGGTGTACGAAGTCGGTTATCTGTTCGAGCACCTCATCAACGACCGGCTCACCTTCGAGCAGAACGTGCGCTATCGCCAGATCGATTACGACGTGGTCGACGTCTTCCGCAACTACTTCGGCGCCAGCCCCCCATTCAACAACGACCTCACCACGCTGGAACGCGATATTCGCGTGCGCTACGACGACGCCGACACCCTGACCGCCGATCAGCGTCTGATCGCCGATGTCGAGTTCGGCGGTATCGACCACAACCTGCTGGTTGGCCTCGATTACAAGAGCCTGGATTACGACAGCCGTACCTCCGGCTTTCTGCGTGTTAGCGGCCAGGCGCCGGTGCCGGATCTCGATCTCTACGATCCCGACTACACGCAGTCGTTCACCGTCCCGGACGCACCCAACCAGAACGGCACCGAAGCCAGCCAGTACGGGCTCTACGTGCAGGACCATATGAAGTTCGCGGACAAGTGGGCGCTCACGGTCGGCGCCCGCCAGGACTGGGTCGACGAACAATCGCTGGGCGCCGACAAGAACGACCAGGACGAACTCAGCTGGCGCGCCGGGCTGGTGTATCTGGCCGACAACGGCGTGGCGCCGTATGTCAGCTATAGCGAATCGTTCGTGCCGCAATACGGCGTGAACGAGGTCACCGGTGAGACCCTGGACCCCATCAGCGGCGAACAATACGAGGCCGGTGTGCGCTACCGCCCCGACGGCTGGAATGCATCGTTCGAACTCGCTGCGTTCGAGATCACGCGTCAGAACGAAACGGTGGCGCTACCCAGCAACCCGACCGTACAGAGCCAGATCGGCGAAACCCGTTCGCGCGGCGCCGAAGCCTCGGCCCAGATCGATCTCGCCCGTGGTCTGAAGGCCATTGCCAGCTATACCTACAACGAGGTCGAAGTCGTCGAGGCCGGCGGTAGCCAGACCACCAACGGCAACCGCGTACCGGACCGCCCCGACCACCTGGCCAAGCTGTGGGTCGACTACAGCTTCCAGCAGCCCGCGCTGGACGGCCTGGGCCTGGGCGCCGGCCTGCGCTACACCAGTTCCTCGTTTGCCGACGCCGCCAACGAGGCCCGCTATCCCTCGGCCACGCTGGTGGATGCCTCGGTGCGCTACAGCTTCGACGACGTCACGCTGCAGCTGTCGGGGCGCAACATCTTCGACGAGGTCAAACTCTACTGTAACGGCTCGCAGGCGACGTCTTTCTGCGACTACGGCGTACCGCGTACCGTGGTCGGCAGCCTGACCTATCGCTGGTAGCAAACAGGCCGCGCCGGCCCGCCACGCCGCGGGCCGGCCTTAGCCACGGCTTTCGAGCTTGAAATCCAGGTTCTGGCGAACCGCTGGCCACTCGTGCGCCAGAATCGAAAAGACCACGGTATCGCGCAGAATGCCGTCATCGCTGATCTGATGGTTGCGCAGCACGCCGTCCTGTTTGGCCCCCAGGCGCGCGATCGCCGCTCGCGAGACTCGGTTGTGCCAATGGGTACGGAACTCGATCGCGATCGCATCGAGTGTTTCGAAGGCATGGGCAAGCATCAGCCGCTTGCATTCGGTATTGACCACGGTGCGCTGAAAGCGCTGCGCATACCAGGTATAGCCGATCTCGGCCCGACGGTTGGCCACGTCCACGTGACAGAAACGCGTCGAGCCAATCACCGTATCGCTGGCGCGATCGCGCACGGCAAAGGCAAGACCGCCCGCCGCCCGCTCGGCGTGGGCTGTATCGATATAGCCATCCACTGCGTCCGGGGCCGGCACGAAGGTGTACCACAACCGCCAGAGTTCGCCGTCACGTACCGCCTCGGCCAGCGCCGGCGCATGGGCCTGTTCGAGCGGCTCCAATACCACGCGATCGCCGGTCAGAACGCCTGGCTCAATCCACTTATTCATCTCGCCCCCAATATGATTGGACTACCGACTAATAGCGCCTACATACAACAACTTACCCGGCCCTGATATCATTTTATGCCATAGATCAGCCGGTTACGCAGAGTAACGTCTCATTGACCGGTGAGACGAACCGGGTTTCCTGCCATCGCCCTGGCGGGCCATGTTCTGCGGGACCGGTGCGACAGCCGTGACGCCGGCCTGTCGATGCGTCCCACCCCAACGTTCCAGCGCTTGATGAACATACGTCGATGGCTTGCCGGCGCACTCCTGATCACTGCAGTGGGCGTGGCAGCGCGTATCGCCATAACACCGCAGGAACCACAGCTGGAATTCGATCCGGCGCTGGGCGCGCAGCATTATTACCGGGTCGGCAACCGCGTGGTGGTTGACGTCGACGGACAAGAACTCGACGAGACGGTAACCAGCCACGGCATCGTCAACTATCGCGTGACCGGGCGCGAGCCCCTGCGTCTGCATGCCGCGATCGACCTGCTTGATATGGCGGTCAACGACCAGCCGACGCTGTCCAGCGTCGATATGGGCGGGCGCGATCGTGAGCTGGCCGCGGCGATACGCGACGGCTTCGACATGACGCTGACAGGCAACGGCGAAATGGATATACGTCCCACCAACGCCGCGGCTTTCAAACGCCTGTCCCGGCAGTTCGACAAGCGGGCAGAAAACCCTTTCCAGCAGGCCCTGCTCGGACCGATGCCGCCGGCGGATATTCCAGCGCGCGCGGGCGCCGAGATTACGCTCGACAACTTCCAGGGTTTCGAAGGCCTGACGCTCAGCGTGGACGCGCTCGACAGCGAACACGCCTGGCTGCGTATCGACGGCGAACTCGAAGAGCTGCCAAGCGACTCACCGTTGATCCGGAACATGGCCCCGCCGGGCCAGAACATCGACGTATCCGATATCCACGTGGCCGCGCGTATGACCGTGGAACGCGAACACGGCTGGCTGACCGACATGACGCTGGTGCTACGCCTGCGTATGGCCCTCGGCGATAAAGCGGCGACCATGCGCTCGATCACCTATGCCCATCGCCGCGACAATCTCCTGGCCGGCGCGGTGGAGACACCCCTGAACGCCTTTCTACGCCTGCCGCCTGATTTCATCACGGCGAGCGATCTGATGATGGCCCAGTTCAGCCCTGCTTTCCTGGCGCCGCCGCTGCATGCGACGCCTGACCGCTTCGATGCACCCGACAGCGCACAGGCGCTCTCTGCATATCACGACGGCGTGATCTTGTATCTGGATGGCGGCAACGCAGGCAGGCTGCCATACGGCAGCCTCGAGCTGGAAAACGCGATCGCATACGACGCCCAGGGCAAGCGCCTCGACGGGACGCTGGCCTTCGACACCATGCACTACCAGACTGAAGGGGAAGGCGAAGGCGGGGGCGGCTGGCTGATCAATCTCGTACCGCTGGGCTGGAACGAAAACGATCCAAGCCGGATCGCCGAGGTACACGCCGATATCGGCTTTCGCCGACGCCCGCAGGGTGAACCGGTGACGCTCAAACTCGACGATCAGCGCCGTGTCCTCGAACACGGCGATGCGCGCGCCGTGGCACAACCGCTCGCAGACCGCGACAACGCCTGGCAGGTCACGCTTTCCACCGGCGGCGAACGATTTTACTGGCTCGACCCCGGCGCATTGCCCGAGGGTGTGACCGGCCAGGGACTGTTGCCGGAGCCGGACAGTGATTTAACCCCGGCCGAACAGATCATGCTCGCTCGCAACGACAATCCGCGTGCCTGGAAACACAGCCTGCGTATCGAAGCGGACCAACCATCGCTGGAACTGCCCCTGCTCGACACCGACAACGGCGATATCACGCAAACCGAGACCGTGCGTTTCGTGCTGCCCGGCAGCGCACCGGCAGCCAGGCCGGCAAAGACGCTGCATATCGATACGCCGGTACTCGACGAGCGCGATATCTCACTCGACGCAATCGATGCCCCGGTGGCAACCGCAACAGGCGGCCTGCGCATGACGCTGCCTGTCGAGCTGGCCGAGCCCTGCGGCTTGAGCGCCTGGCCCGAGGATCAGAATGCACCCACCCTGCTGTGGCGCCGCGTGGCGCCTGACAGCAACGCCGGGCACGACCACACAAGCACCGACTGGCAGCTCACCGATGTCCAAGGCAATGCCGTCGACGTACGCGAGCGCGCTTTCGAGACGGTCCTGACCTGCCCGGGCACGCCGGTCTGGCATCGAGTAACGATCGAGCACGACATGCCCTGGCGGATCGACCTGAAGCGTGCGACCGGTCGCTGGCCCAATCGATCGCTGCCGGCGGCCGAGTATTTCAGCCGGGTCCAGTTCCTGGACGCCGACGGCCGACCGCTGCGGCCGAGGCTCAACCGCGGCAGCGAGGAGCCCGCCACGGACTGGGCACAGGAGGCGGCCGCACATAGCGTCGGCGATTACGTGGATGACAGCGGCCAGATTCGTATCTGGGGCGATGTCGCCCAGCTGTTGGCGCTCGATTTCCAGGCACCCAGCGTAAAACGCCGCTGGCCGCATGCGGCCGACGGGGCCGAAACCCGCGACACAGCGGCGCGCGATAATGCGGAACAGGCCGAAAACACCCCATGAAACGATCGCTCGTATTCGCCGGCATCGCATTGCTGCTCATCGCCTGTGCCGGCGCTGCCGGATGGTTCGCACACAATGGCCTGACCGGCACGGACGCATTCGATGCGGCAGCCGGCTCGAACACGACGTACGTCGTCGGCCACCGGGTGACCGAACACCGCCTCGATACCCACAGCTTCGATCACTGGGTGAAGGCGATCGGCGTCCTGCGCTATCGGCTGGAGGATTTCGGCGACTCGCGTCAGCTCCACGTCGAGCCGCTGCTGACGGAAGTTCGCGGCGACGACCAGAAAGCGATGGCTCGAATCACGTATGACGGCGATCTGGCGCGCCGAGTCGGCGGCTTCGATATGCCCATCGAAAACGGCCGCCCAACCTTCGATCACGCAGCGGCCGCGGCGCGGACCTCGCTCGGCGACGAACTCGACGCCCCCGCGGGCAATCCGCTCGTCGCGCCCATCGTGGTGCCGACACTGCCCCGGCCCATCGACGACCGAGTGGGCGCTGAATACACGCTCGCGGCCTGGCGCGGGCTTAGCGATATCCGCTTTCGCGTAGAGACGATCGACGACGACACCCTGAGCCTGCGTATCGAATCGACCGCCGCCACGCGCGCGCTCGATGCCGACGTCCAACCCGCCGATGTCCGTCTGCTTGGGCGCATGCGTATACGCCGCGCCGACGGCTGGCTGGATGCGCTCACGCTCGTACGCCGCGACGTGGTCGAACGCGACGACGGACCGGTTGCCATCGATCGCGTCACCCGCGCCTATCGCAAGATCGATCTGCTCAGCGGTAATGGCGACGACAAGCTGGCGCCCTTCTTCGGGGCTACGGATAGCAACCGCCGCGAGATCGAGTTTGCACAGACGCCGGACGACATCGCGCGCCCCGCCCCGGCCAGCAGCAATCCGTCGCTGGCGGACTACGACACCGCCCTCAGCGTCGATCTTCTAGGGCTGATCCTGCATATCCGCTACAACAAAGACGAGCGCGTTCCGGCCCTTTCGCTGGGCATCAGCGACGTAACCTTCTACGACGCAGACGGCAACGCCCTGGACGTGCCGGCCGTGCTGTATGCCGATTCGCCGTTTTTCGACTACGAAAACTACGACGACGGCCAGATGTTCATCTATGTCCCGCTCGGCGGCGACCGGTCCGTGCTCGAGCGCATCGCACGCGCCGAAGCAACGCTGATCTATCACGAACAAAAGGCGCACTATTTCACGCTGCGCCTCGACGACGAGCCGCATACGCTCGAACACGCGGGTGCGCAGCTACAGGCCACGCCCGATCCTGCGCACGCCCACCGCTGGCGGCTGCGGGCCGACAACACCGCCGGTACCCGTTATTACACCAGTCGTCACGCGATCGCGCCCGGGGTGACGGGCGCCTATGACCTCGCGCTCGACGACAGCTGGCTGAGCGTTGGCGAAGCGACACTGCTCTCGCGCGTCGACGGTCTGGGCCGCGATGTCTCCAGTATCCGCATCAACGCCGACCGCTCGCCCGTCGACTTGCCGCTGGTGCGGCTGACCAACGGCAAGCGATATGAATACCGCGTCGAATTCAAACGCAGTACATCGCCATGAAAAACACCGCTCGAATTCGTGGACGAGCATTTTCTGATCGTGGGTCTCGACCAAGCCCTTGTCTGTTTTATCCAACCGGAGTTGCGCGTGCCGCATAGAAAATTCATTTCGGCGCTGGTCGCCGTGTTAGCGCTTAACACGTTTGCAGCAGCCGCGTTCGCGGCAGATTCGGCTGTGTCTTTCGACCCCGCGCAGGGCGACCATCGCGATTATCGCGTCAACATGCGCATGCAGTTCAAGGCCGACGACGAGCCGGCCGCCTCTGCCAGCCGCTGGTTCACGCTCCAGAGCGTGATGCGCTATCGCGTCGACGCGACCGACCCCCTGCTGCAGGTCAATATCGAACCCCGCTTCATGCAGGCCGAGAACAACGACGAGGTCCTGTTCTCGAGCGCACAGCCGGAGGCGTTCGAACAAAGCGACATTCCCAGCCTGATGGGTGCCGGCTTCGATCTGACCCTAAATCGCGAAAGCGGCGAAACACGCTTGCAAGACAACGGCCGCGCCGCCCTGCGAGCGCTCGCGGACCAAGCCGAGGCGCCAATCGATCAGTTCGAGCAACAGCTGTTCGCCCCGGCGCTCGCCCAGTCGGTACCGGCTCGCCAGGGCGAGCAGATGACGATCGACGGTCTCCAGAACCTGCCGGCGTTGCGGCTGACCGTCACGCAGGTCGATAGCAACAGCGTGACCGCCACCTTCAAGCGCGCCAAAGACAGCTCGGCGCCGGCCCACGCCATGGACGGCACCGCCTACGGCACCAGCGCACGTTTTACCGACATCCACGGGCGTGTGCGTATCGATCGCGACAGCGGGTGGATTGATGCCATGACGCTGATCAGCGAACAGGCGCTGACAAAAGGCGATCGTACCGCCCGTATGCGCAGCGCCATGACCATGCAGGCTGTCGATAACCCGACCACCGGCGCGCTCTATGACAGCCTGAAGCAGTTCAAGACCAATACCCTGCTTGCCGCCATGCCCGGCAGCGAGCTGCATTTGCCCGACAGCGCGGACGCCGTGCCGGAAGACCAGGCCTTCGAAGCGTCGAAGCAGCCGCTGGCCCATGTCGACAGCAATTTTCATATCGACGATGAAGACGGCGCGTTGGTGCTCACGATCCGGTATCACGAGGACACCAACCCAGGCCTCGATGAGCTGAGGCTGGATACGCTCACGCTACGCGATGCAAACGGCAAGCGGTTGGACAAGAACTTCGTGCTGGAATGGATCGGCCCCGATTTCAGCGAAGGCAACACCGCTGAGGTGCGTCTTCTTCCGCTTGGATGGCAGAAAGACGACCTGAACGATATCGCCGAGGTACAGGCAACGTTCACCTACCAGCCGATCGACGCCCCGGCCGATGTGGCACTGCCGTTGCAAGACACGCCCACCCAGCTCGACGACGGGCCGGCACATGCCCGTGCCGTACCGATCGACGGCGGCTGGCGAGTAACGCTGCGGGGAAGCTATACCCAGTACTACACACCCGATCACGCCGCCGTGTTCGAAGGCTATTCGGCTGTCACCAGCGATCATGCGGACAGCGGCGTGCGTCCAACGGACCAGACCCTGCTCGATCGTGTCGACAATACGAACGTGTGGCGCCAGCAATTCGAACTAAAAGGCGATATCGACGCATTCGATCTCGTGCTTTTGAGGCCTCGAGCCAACACCACTACGGCCACGATCAAATTCACCCGACGCGACCCGGCGCGCTAACCGTTGTGACTCCCCTGCCTGGAGTCCATGTGCTCGACGCCCGCCTGCACGAATCACGGGCCGGCGGGCCGAGGTCGGGCCGCAACGAAACCGAGTTCGTCGTTTCTATTATCCGGAGCTGCGCGTGTCGAATAACAAACTGATTCTGGTCCTGATTGCCGTGGTCGCCATCATCGCGGCCGTCGCAGCGGCGATCGTGTTCTCGACGCCCTCGGATATCGCCTTCGACCCGGCCAAGGGCGATACGCGTGATTATCGCGTCGGCGTAATGACACGGATTCATGCCGAAGCCGATTCGCCCACCGGCTTCAACGACGTGTCGGTAGCCATGCAGAGCGTGATGCGCTATCGGGTGGACGCTGCCGGGCCGTCGTTGAAGGTTCATGTCCAGCCGCGCTTTATCGATGTCGAAGACGATAGCGGCTATACGATGTTTTCGAGTGCCAAACCACGCGATCGGCGCGACACGCCGGTGGTCGATCTCATGCGTGACGGCTTCGACCTGATCGTGAATCGCGAAAGCGGCGACACCCGACTGAGCGCAGTCAACCGCGGGGCCTGGAATGCGTTCAGAGAACAGGCCGGCGACTCGCAGATGAATCAGTTCGAACAGCAGATGGCTGCCCCGGCGCTTACCCGGAACGTACCGGCCCGCGCGGGTGAAAAAATTACGGTGGACGCATTTCAGGGCATGCCCGCGCTCACGCTTACGGTCGAAAACGTCGACGACGACAGCGTCACGGCTTCCCTGACGCGCGCCAACGACAAACCCACGGCCTACACCAAGGTCGGCGGCGCTCACAGCCGCGCCAGCGCGCGCGTCACCCGGGTGCACGGGCGCATGCGCCTGAATCGCGATACGGGCTGGATCGAAGCCCTGACCCTGGTCAGCGAACAACAGATCAACAACGGCGACAAGACCGGCCGCATGCACACGACGCTGACCATGCGCGCGGTGGACAATCCGGCCCTCGGTACGGCCGGCGACGGGCTGAAGGCGTTCAGCAACACCGCGTTCAGCAGCCAGCGCCCGAACGGCATGGAACTGCCCCTGCCGCACAGCCCCGCAGCGGCCGCAAAGCGGCCGATGGTCAAAGCGGCCCGGCAGCCCTTCGCCAACGTCGACGCCAGCTTTTTTGTCGACGACGACCATGCGCTCATGCTTACGCTGGGGCACGACATCGCCAGAGACGCGCATATGAGCGTGCCCTCGCTCACCGGGCTCACCCTGCGCGACGCCGAGGGCCGGGTGCTCGATATTCCGCTGGTACTGGACTCGATCGGCCCCGACTACGACCAGGGCCGTATCAGTACGAAGGTGCGCCTGTTGCCGATGGGCTGGCAGGACGCAAAGCTGGACCGGATCGCGAACGTCGAGGCCCGGTTCGACTATGTAACGCCGGTCGAGCCCGAGCATATCGAGCTGCCGCTGGCCGATACCCCCACCGAGCTGCACGAGGGCTCGGCCCGGGCGCGTGCCGTGCCCACTGAAGACGGCTGGCGATTGACCCTGACCGGCAGCGCGAAGGCGTTCTATATCTACGACATGAGCGCGATCTATGGCAAGGACCTGTCGGCCCGGATCAGCGACCGTGCCCACGAGGGCCTGACGCCTTCGGATCGCACGCTACTCGAACGGGTCGACAGGCCGGACGCCTGGGTGCAACAGATTCGGGTGACCGGAGAGAGCGACCGCTTCGCCCTGGCGCTGTACAACAACATGCCTGCGCCGAGTTCTCACCAGGTCAACTTCACCAGCCGACGGCAACGCTACGCCAACCGCGAACTGCCGCCACCGGAAATCCGTCAGCTGTATATCGCGCCTGTGCCGGACAAGCCGTCGCTGGCGGTCGACGCCGAACCCGAAGGCGCGGACCAGAATCGCCTGAGCCTGCGCCTGCCGATCGGCGTGGGCTCGGCCTGCGAACTGGCCGCCGACGCACCGGCACAAGAGGGCCATGCCCTGGTCTGGCGCCCGGAAGACCAGCGTGCGTCCGGTTTCGGCATCGGCCAGCCGCGCACCGGCGAACACCCCGATACCGAGCGCTGGGTACTGATGACCGACGACGGCGTACGCGTCTATTTCTACGGCATCGATGTCACCACCACGCTGCGCTGCCCCGGCCAGCCCGCCTGGCAAGCCCGTGAACTCGATAGCGACCGCGACAAACCCTGGCTGGTGGATATCGACGCCGTGGTCGAAGGCGAGATCGACCCCGACATGCAGGCGGCCCGCTTTTTCGACAGTCATCGTTTTATCGATACGCGCGGCAAGCCCGTACGCCCCATGCTCAAGCACATGAGCGCGGATACCCGGCTCGACGACTGGCGTGTCGAAGGGGCCAAACACCGTGTGTCGGACTATCTCGACGAGTCCGGTCGTATCCGGTTCTGGGGCAACATCGCGGCCGTGCAATCGCTGACCTTCTCCGGCGCACCGATCGAAAAGCAATGGCGTAGCCATCTGAAGGGCCTGCAATGAACCGTTCGACCCTATTACGTCCACGATTCGCCCTGATCGCAGCCTATCTGTTCGTTCAGACCGGCAGCGCCTGGGCACAGGGCACCTTCTGGCTCAACGATGAATTCGAAGTCGTCGCCAAGGCCAAGGCCAGTCGCAAGGCCACGGTCGCCGACGAACGCGACGGCCCGGGCTGGCCGGTGGAAGTTCGTCGTATCCGCTACGACCAGCTGAATTTTCGCGGCTATAGTTCGACGCCGGATCTAGCTGATCCTAATCAGAAATGGGTGGGCGCCTATCAACTCTACCGCTTCGCCGGCGATTACAAGCTCGCGGAAGTGGGTACCCGCAACATGGCCGGCGAGCGCCACGGCCTGGCGGTGGGCTTCGAGCGGGATGGCGATCTCAGCTACGAAACACCGTATGTAAAAGGCGTCATGCAGGGCATGGGCCGCCGCTATGTCGGCGGCGAACTGCGCGATCTCACCCCGCTGGTTGATGGCAAGCGCGAAGGCTTCGAAACCAGCTATTACGACGGGCGCATCCGCAAGCTCACCGAGCTGCACGACGACAGCATCGACGGCGTCGTCGAACAGTACGGCAGCCTGCATTCACCGCAGGTACTCACCCAGCGCAGCCACTATCGCAGCGGCCGGCTCCACGGCTGGGAACGGATCTGGTCGCTCGAAGGCGCGTTGTTGCAGGAAACCCACTACGTGGACGGGCGCAAGAACGGCATCCAGCGCAACTGGGCCGACCAGGCCGCCGGGCATCTCGCCTCCGTGTACCACTATCGCGACGGCAAGGTGCGCGGGCTTCAGCAAGAATATCGCGGCGCCTATCTCGACGAAGAGCGCGTCATCGGCGACGACGGGCAGCGGCTGCGCCGGACCCTGTTCTGGCCGATCAAGGGCAACCCGCGCAAGACCGAGAACCGGATCGAAACCGACGCACAGGGGCGCACCCAGCGCGTAGACGAAACCTTTTCCAATACCGGCCACCTGGTCACGCGTCACGTCAGCTTTCGCGATGCACCGCACTACATCAAAACGCGCTTTAGCGAAGACGGCCACGTCCTTTATCGAAAAGAAGTCGTGGACGGCAAACCGAACGGCCTACAGATCGACCAGACCCTGGACGGCCACTACGAATGGCGCCGCTACGACGACAGCGGGCGCCTGCACGGTGAGCAGGCCGATTATCGCAATGACCAGGTGGTTCGCCGCTGGACGATGGACCACGGCGAACCGGTCGGCGACAGCCAGCACAGCGGTTCGGACAGCGCCGGCTGATTCACCGTGCCAGTACGAGAGGTTTTTACATGATCACCCGCTTGCGCTGCGTATTGGCTGCCGCCCTTTTGGCCGGTAGCGCTGCCGCCCATGCCGACACCCGCCTGTGGTACGACGCCGAACTCAACCCGGTCGACGACCCGGCTGCGGCCAGCTATCGCGTACGCGTCGAGGATCAACGCGACGGCATCGGCTGGCCGGCCGAACTGCGCCGTATCGAAGACGATGCCCTGCGCATGCGCGGCTATGTCGCCCGACCCGAACCGGGCGATACGGATGTCACCTGGATCGGCCATTACGAGCTCTATCGCCTGAGCGGCGAACACCGGCTCGCCGAAGTCGGCACCGCCGATGCGCAGGCCCGTTATCAAGGCCTGATGACCAACTTCGACGCCCAGGGCCGGCTCGAACGCGCCGCGCTCTATCGCGACGGCGAACTCGACGGCAAGACCCGCCGGTATGTCGACGGCGAACTCGACAGCATCACCGACTACGAAAACGGTCAGCGCGAAGGCGTACATGCCCAGTATGTCCAGGGCGCGCTGTTTCGTATCGAGGAATATCACCACGATCGCCTCGACGGGGTCGCCGAGCAATACAGCACCGGCGACCGGGCCTGGCTGGTCAGCCGGGTCGAATACCGCGACGGCCGGACGCATGGCTGGGCACGCGAATACAGCGCCGGCCAGACCGTGGCCGAAACCCGTTTCGTGAACGGGCGCAAGGACGGCCCGCAACGCCAGTGGCACGATCAGGAAAAGAACCTGCTCAGCGAGATCGTGCACTACCGCGACGGCAAACAGATCAGCAATGACGTGGTCACTCGCTACAACGTGAACGACCAGGTCACCGCTCAGATCGTGCTCGATCGCGACGGCCAGTTACGGGCCACGACCCATTACGACACCGCCACCGGTCAGCCTAAAACCCGGGTGCGTCATGTCCGCGATACCCATACCGATACCGACACCCCCAAGGAAATTCACGAGTATTTCGACCGCTACGGCTATGTCGAAGTCCGCCGCATCACATTCCCCGGCCAGGCCCACGAAATCGAGCTGCGATTTGCCGCCGACGGGGCGCTGACCTATCGCCGTGAACTGCGCAACCACCATCGGGTGGGTCTTTATATCGAAACCCTCGAACCCGACCACACCATGCGCACCCACTACGACGACAACGGCAAACGTCAGGGCCAACAGATCGAAACCCGCCACGGTAAAGTCGTGAAAATGACCACCTGGGCGGATGGCAAGCGCAACGGCCCCTTTTTCGAACGCGCCTATAGCGGTCGGCGTACCGAAGGCCAGTATGTCGACGGCAAGCTCGACGGCGAATACCGCGTGCTCGACAGCGACCAGCAACCTGTCGAAATCGCGCACTACGACCAGGGCAGCAAAGACGGCCTGTACGCGCGCTACGATCGCTATACCGACGACGACAAGCCCGTCGAGCAGGGCCGCTATGTCGATGGTGCCCGGCACGGGCGCTGGATCGAGACATCGGCCAGCGGCGGCCCGACCTGGCACGGGGACTATCGCAACGGCCAGAAGATTGGCCGCTGGCAGGCCGTCAACGCGCAGGGGTATCCGCTCACCGAAGGTAATTTCGAGGCCGGCCAGCGCAACGGCCTATGGCGCAACTTCCGCGACGACGGCGCGCTCGACAGCTGCGAGCTGTATCGCAACGGCGAACGCGTCGACACGCCGGCCTACGACCCGAGCGCCGGCCAGACCCGTATCGAATACTGCAACGGCCTGCGCAATATGCGCTGACGGATTCGTACCGCATCGCTATCGCTGCTATCTGATTTTTCACCCTTAAACCCATACCGGCACGCACCGCGGCTGGCTGTCGCCTGCGTCGCCACGTCCTGATAGGTCTGTTTTGAACCGAAAAATTCTCTGGATCGCTTTATTGTTCGTCATCGGGGGCTTCGCTTTGGCGGCCTACACGCTGTACTCCCCCGGCAACGTCCGTTTCACCCCCACCGAAGGCGAGGTCCGCGATTATCTGGTCGCGACCCAGGTCGAGATCACGCCCGACGAGGATTCCCGCCAACAGCGCACGTACGAAACCACAAGCCGGGGCGTGATGCGCTATCACGTGGACGATGCCGGCGACACGATCAGGTTGCGTGTCGTGCCTGAACTGCTCGCGATCACGCGCGATAACGACACGTTGTTCGCCAGCAACGATACCGGCAGCCGCGCAACACAACCGATCGCCGACCTATTGCGCGACGGCTTCAAGCTCACCCTCGACGCGGACGGTAAAAGCCGCATCGAACTGGTCAACAAGGACAAGCTCGACGCCCTGGGCGCCGACATGCCCGACCTGACCGGCGATGCGTTCCAGACCCAGGTCATCGATCCGATGATCGCCCAGTCGTTGCCCGCAAAGGAAGGCGCCGAAGTCAGCCTGGACACGTATCGCGGCATGCAAAACGTGAGCGTGAAAGTCGTGCGTGTGGACGACGACTCGCTGTCGCTGCAGATCACCGGCTCGGCCGACACACTGGACGAGGGCAACCCGATCGTCGGCCAGCTGTCGGGCCTGGGCCTGGACGCGCGTATTTCCGATGTGCGCCTGCAGGCACGCGTGCGCGTGGATCGCAGCAGCGGCTGGATGGAATCGATGGCCGCGGTATCGGATATGCGTATACAGGTCCGAGATCGCACGGCCAACGTGCGCAGCCTGAGCTATGCGCTTCATCGCGACGACCTGGCGACAGGCGGCTACGGTGACGGCCTGTCGGGCCTGTTCGACAACCTGCCGGTCGCCGAGGATCGCGAATACCCGATCCCGCAATCGCCGGCGGACACCCACCCCGAGCCGCAGACGCCACCGACCGATCTAGAGCTCGCCTCGCGCAATCCGGCATTCATTGCCCAGGATCGTCGACTGACCCTTGCGCTGGACATGGACTCGTTCGACGACATCCCGTTCAGTTCGCTCGAACTCACCGATATCACCCTCTACGACGACCAGGATCAGCGGCTCGATATTCCGCTGGTATTCGACACCATCGATTACGACTACGAGTCCACCACCAACAGCGACGGCCCGGCCCTGCTGTTCAAACTCGTCAGCCTGGGCTGGGATGACCCCGACCTCGATCGTGTCGCCCGTGTCGAAGCGCAGTTCGCCTACACACGGCCCGATGCCGGTGAGCCCCAGCAGCTCGAACTCGGCGACGAACCCAGCCAGCTGGGCGCCGGCGATATTCGTGTGACCGCTCGACCGGTGCCGGATGAAGACAACAGCTGGTGGGTCGACTTGTATACGGACAGCAGCGCCTACTACTGGCTGGATGGCTCGACAGCCCAGCCGGACCTGCAGGCGACGACGCTGGCCAAGGCGCAGGGCAGCTGGCTGACCACGCCCGAGGAAGTGGCCCTGGCACGCGTCGACCAGCCGATGGCATGGCGACAACACCTGAAGGTGCAGGCCGATCACACGCCGGCCGAACTGGCGCTGCGCCATACCCGTACCGATGCCGACAAGAAGGTCTACACCGTCTCGTTCAAGGACTATGCCGCCCGCTATAGCAATCGCGATCTGGCCCCGCCGCAGAAGAAGAAGATCACCGCGGCCGCGCGCACGCAGATGCCCGCCGAAGGCCCGATCGCGCTCGACGATATCCAGACCACGGATGCCGACAAGAACCGCCTGCGCATGGTGCTGCCCGAAGGCCTCGTCGGCGCCTGCGAACTGAGCGCGGACGCACCGGCACAGGCCGGCCATGAACTGGTCTGGCAACGCCGGCCCGCGCCGAAGCGCTACTACGGCCGCCAGGAAGATGCCGACACGCCCGGTGAGCAAACCTGGGAGCTGGCCACCGATGACGGCATCCGCACCTACTTCTACGGCATCGAGGTCGAGACCACCCTGGCCTGTACGGGCACGCCGCGCTGGCAGCGCACCTCGATCGACTCGGACAAACCCTGGCTTATCGATCTGAAAGCCGTGACCGGGCGCATGCCCGACCCGGACCAATCGGCAGCCGCGTTTTTCGACAGCGTTCGCATTGTCGATGCCGATGGCAACGCCCTGCGGCCGATGCGCAAGGACGCCGCGCCCGACCAGCGTCTCGCCGACTGGCCCGAGGAAGCCGCCGAGCACAGCCTGGGCGATTACATGTACGAAGACGGCATCATCCGGCTCTGGGGGTCGGCCGATCAGGTACTCGCGCTGAAACTGGGCGGCGAGCCGAACGAACGCCGCTGGAACGACAAGCTCGAGGCGCTGCCATGAGCTCGCTTAGACAGCCCGTACTGGCGCTGGCATTGCTGCTCGCGCCGGCCGCCGCCTTCGCACAGGGCATCTTCTGGCTCGACGACGATTTCGACCCGGTACCCAAGGCCCAGGCCATCTACAAGGCCACCGTGGCCGACAAGCGCGACGGCCCCGGCTGGCTGACCGAAGTGCGCACGCTCGATGGCGATCAGCTGCGTTATCGCAGCTATCTGTCCGACCCGGACATGAACGCCGACGACAGCTACTGGATCGGCTATTACGAGAGCCACGACCCGGAAACGGGCACGCTGCAACAGGTGGGCACCCACGACAGCGACGGCCGCTTCAACGGTCTCATCGTCGGCTTTACCGACGACGGCAAGCTGGGCTTCGAAAAACCGGTCAAACATGGCGTGGTGGACGGCGAGGTGCGCTGCTACAACCGCGCTACCGGTCTGCTGCGCTGTCGTACGCCGTATGTCGACGGCAAGATCGAAGGCATCAAGCAAACCTATTCTGCCGGCTCGCTCTATCTTCTCGAACAGTACAAGGACGACGAGCGCAACGGCTGGTCCGAACGTTATAGCAACGGC
This sequence comes from uncultured Salinisphaera sp., assembly GCF_964012375.1. Lineage (NCBI taxonomy): Bacteria > Pseudomonadati > Pseudomonadota > Gammaproteobacteria > Salinisphaerales > Salinisphaeraceae > Salinisphaera > uncultured Salinisphaera sp. Next base: position 21,824 of record NZ_CAXGSH010000025.1, on the reverse strand, counting down.
GGTGCCCATCTCACACGCCGCAGCCACTATCGCAACGATAAACTCGACGGCGAGCAACACCACTGGAACGACGAAGGCCGTCTTGTCCGACTGTGGCGCTACGCTGACGGTCAGCGCGACGGCGAGCAACGCAGCTGGTTCAACAACGGCCAGCTCAAGAGCGTCGAACACTATCGCGACGGCCAGTACGTCGGCGAAAATCGATGGTACGACCAGAAAGGCCGGCCCGCGCGTTCGAGAACCTATGCCGACGACGGCAGTGGCGAACTCATCGCCTCGACGAGCTACAACGGCGGTATGCCCAGCATATTCATGCACCACGTCGAGCGCGACGGCGAAACACTCAAGATCACGCGCTGGCACGACAAGAACGGCTATGTGATCTCGAAGCGTATCGAAAACCCCGACACCGGCTATCGCGAGAATATTTCGTTCTTCACCAATGGCCGGGTCCGCCGGCACACAGTCGAACGAAACGGCCACCCGGTCGGCAAGCAATACAAGGCCAGCGGCTCGCAAGCCGGGCGCTACACCATCGAACGCTACGACGACAACGGCAAGCGCCACGGCAAACAGCAAAGCTATCGCGATTTCGAGCTGTACGCGTATTCAAGCTTTCGCCATGGCACCCAGGTGGGCGATGCGGTGGAATACGGCTACAGCGGCCAGCGCACCGAAAGCCACTACGACGGCCAGGGCAAGCTTCACGGCACCGTGACAAAAACCGACGCCGATGGCGAACTGCTCTCACGCGCGCATTACCGCCATGGCGTTCAGGTCGGCGACTACGTCGAATATCGCGGCTACGACCGCCGTTTGATCGCGCGCGGCCAGTACGAAAACGGCAAGCGCAACGGGCCGTGGCGGATGCACGAAAACAGTCAGGTCTGGAAAGGCCGCTATCGCAACGGTGTTCGGGTCGGACGCTGGGTGGCCATCACCAAGCAGGGCTATGCCGTCTCGGCCGGGTATTTCGACGACCAGGGTCGCCGCGATGGAACCTGGTACGGCTTCGCCGACAACGGCCGCATGACGGGGCTGGAAACGTACAGCCACGGCACGCGAGATGGGCGCAGCGCAAGCTACGGTGACGACGGCTCGCTGATCTACGAGCAGTACTATCGCGACGGCAAGTACGTGGACGCACCGGACGCGCAAAGCTGAACGCAAGGCCTGCCCGCGTCGTTTCTCGAACGATGCGCGCAGGCCATAGCGTCGAGCGGCCGCGCTGCCGTTGAGCGGGATGAAATCGGGGGCTTCGCGCAGGGTGAAGTTGCGCATTTGATGATCGACGTCGTTGAACGACACACGCGCATCGACCGTCGTTTGGCCAATCTCAGTCTTGTGGCCGAGCTGGGCCCGCGTGGTATCGAAGAATTCGATATCCAGCGACAGCGCCGATGTGCCGGTACGGCCCGTGTCCTGATGACGCAAAAAAACCGGTGGTTTCGCGCGCCGGCCACCGCCGGCCGAAATCCAGGTCGTACGGGCGGCGGTCGTAGCTGGAAGCCCCAATGGTGCCCATCGGCGTCTCGGTATCGCCGGTCTGATCGGTCAGCGCGGACGGCGCATAGTGCAGCAGCGGCTCCATCCAGTTCGCGCCACCGCTGGTATTGCCGATACCGTCGATACGAACCGCGTTGCGATAACCTGCGCTGCCTCGATACTGCATCTGGCCGCTGATACCACCGTTATCGAGCAGAGCGCCATTGGCACGTCGCGCGGGTCGCCGCCGTATCGGCAGTTGCATGCGGCAAATCGCCGCAGCGCAGCTGCGCACAGGGTGTCGGTGTGTCGCACCGATATTGGCGCCGCGCACGCTGCTATGCTGTCAGCCGCTACGTTCGAGACGCTATTCACATGTCCCTCGTTGTCGATATCGTCATCAACACCTGGCTGTTGTTTCTCAAGGCAGCACCATGGTTATTGCTCGGTCTGGTAATCGCCGCCTGCATCCGCGCCTTCGTGCCGCAGGCACGCATCGCCGGCTGGCTGGGCGGGCGCGGTGCCTGGCCGACGATCAAGGCCGCGCTCATCGGCGCGCCGCTGCCGCTATGCTCCTGCAGCGTGATCCCGGTGGCGGTGGGCCTGCATCGCAGCGGCGCGTCGCGGGCATCGACCACGTCGTTTCTGATCGCCACGCCGGAAACCGGCGCCGACTCGGTGGGTGCGTCCTATGCCCTGCTCGGGCCGTTTTTCACCGTGGTACGACCCGTCGCGGCAATCGCCAGCGCAATCATCACTGGCCTGGCCTCCCATCTGATGCCGACCTCGGGCCGCAGCGGCGCGGCCGCAGCCGCAGCCGCTGGCTGTTGTGCCAGCTCGAACATAGACAGCGACTGCTGTGCCTCAAAACCGGCGCAGACGTCGGCCGTCGGCGATTGCTGCAGCACGGCCGCGCCCGCCACGCATCGCTCGGCCGGCGCGGCGGCGGCGACGCGACCAGCCGACCCCTCAACGGGCGCCGGCTGCTGCGGCCCGCGTGAGACGCCGCCGGGCGTTGGCGCACGTCTGGCCGAGGGCATTCACTACGCCATCACCCGTATTCTCGACGAATTCGGGCTATGGCTGCTGATCGGGCTGGTGGTGGCCGGGGTCACGCTCACCGTGGTGCCGCCACAAACCCTGTCCACCTACGGCAGTGGCTTTCCGGCCATGCTCATCATGCTGGCGATCAGCGTGCCGCTGTATGTCTGTGCCACCCAGTCCACGCCGATCGCCACCGCCCTGCTCGCGGCCGGCATGTCGCCGGGGGCCGTACTGGTCTTTCTGCTCGCCGGGCCCGCGACCAATCTGGCCACGATCGGCGCCGTGCGACAGGAGTTCGGCACCGCCTTTGCCGGCTTCTATGTCGGCTGCATGGGCGCCTGTGCACTGGCGTTCGGGCTCGCTACCGATGCCGCGGTCACCGCCCTCGGTATCGATCTGGTCACCGGCGTCGATGCCGAGCATGCGCTTACCCCGTTATGGCTGTCGTTGCCGGCCGTCATCGTGCTGGTCATGATCTCGATCAAGCCGCTGCGCGCGCCGCTGCTGCAACGGCTCCAGCAAGCATGAGCCGTCGCCGCGAACACGGGCGTCTGACTCGCCGGGTGCTGCTCGTGCTGGCCTGTGTCTTCGCGCCCGCGCTGCACGCCGCGACGCACTATGTATTCAGTTACGGTTTCGATAACACGTCGCAACAAACGCCGGCACCGCGCGGCGGCACCACACACGGCGCGCCGGTCGAACTCGACGCGCGCGTGCCCGCGGCTTATGACGCCATCCAGGCGCCGGATATCGAAGCGCGCGAGCGCGATGCCCGCGCCATTCGTGCGCTGGCCGGTGACTATCGCGCGACATTCGAATTCATCGAAACCGCCACGCTCGCGCCCGGCATAGAACGCGACGCCCGACCCTATCGCTCCTGGGCCACCGAGCGCGTATTCGTAATCGCCGATACGCCCACCGAAATCGAGCTGCAGCACATCATGGTGATGCGCTTTGTCGACGATGAGGGACAGATCAGCGAACCGATGGTGATGAAACACTGGCGCCAACGCTGGCAGTGGCAGCCGGCCACGATCTGGCGCTACGACGGCGATCGCCTCTGGCACAAGCATAAGCTATCCGATCGCGAGGCGGCCGGGCGCTGGAAACAGACGGTCTATCAGGTCGACGACTCGTTGCGCTACGAAGCACTCGGGCGCTGGCACTACGACGCCGGCGTGGCGAGCTGGCAAAGCGAACGCTTCGGCCGCCCACTGCCACGCCGCGAGTCCAGCGTGCGCGACGATTACGATGTGCTCGCGGGCCGCCACCGCATCACTCACACCCCGCACGGCTGGCTGCACGAACAAACAGCCCGCAAGATCGCCCATACCGACGGCGATGCCACGGCACTGGCCGAGGAAATCGGGCTGGTGCGCTACCAGCGTATCGTGAATACCGATTTCGACCCGGCCGAAACCTACTGGGCCCGAACCGGCAACTTCTGGGCCGCGGTACGGCGCTACTGGGATCACGCCCTGGCCCAGCATGACCACCTCGAAATCCGCGCGAGCGTCGACGGCACGCCGCTGTTCGCACGGCTGTTCGACGCAGCAGACAAGGCCGATGGCGACGACTCCGACGCGCTTGCCAGTCAGGTCGAATCCTTGATGGCTCCCTATATCGATTTGCGCTGATTGCGTCGAATCGCGTATGCCACTCGCCGGGCTCGGTATCGCCCTAAGTCACTGTCGATTCAATAATCGGCGATGCGATCCGCGGCCTGTAATACCTTGCGGCGCGAATTGCGGCGGCTGACATTCAGCCGGTAAACGAAGGCCAGGATGAACAGCAGGGTCAGCATCAGCACGATAGTCGGCGCGGTGGCGCTATCGATGAAAAAACTCAGATAGGCCCCGCCCAGCATCGAGGCCAGACAGACGGCCACGGAAACGATCAGCATCCACCCGAAACTGCGCACGGTGAGAAAGGCAATCGCGCCGGGTGTGATCACCAGCCCCACGGCCAGAATCAGCCCCACCGACGTCAGCGTGGCAACAATGGTCAACGACAGGCAGACCAGCAGGCCGTAGTGCAGCAGCGTGGTATTCAACCCCGACGCCTTGGCCTGGGCCGGGTCGAAGGCATGCAGCACCAGGTCTTTCCACTTGAGCAGCAACAGCACGGATACGCCCGCGCCGATCACCCCTGCCGTAATCAGATCGCCGCGGCCGATACCGAGCATGTTGCCGAACAGCACATGGCTGAGATGCTCGTTGGTGGGCACCCAGGCATACATGACGATGCCCACGGCGAACATGCCGGAGAACACCACGCCCAGCACCGTGTCCTGCTTGACCCGGCTGTTCTGCGACAGATAGCCGGTCGCCAGCACGCAGGCCATGCCGGCGACGAAGGCGCCCACGATCAACGGCGCGCCCAGAATCCAGGCCAGCACCACGCCGGGCAGCGTGGCATGGCTGGTGCCGTCGCCCATCAGCGCCCAGCCCTTGAGCACGAGAAAGCAGGACAGCAGCGCGGTCGGCGGCGCCACGCATAGCGCGATCCAGAACGCGTTGCGCATGAACGAGAATTCGAACGGCAACAGCAGGGTATCGACGCTCATGCCGAGCGCCCTGGTTGCACGCCGTCTTCATGGGCCGCGGCGCGATGCGCGCCGAGCGCGCGTGCGGCCTTGCGACGGCTGGCGAGTAGCCCGTGCTTGGGCGCGAACACAAAGGCGGCCAGAAACACCAGCGTCTGTAGGGTGACGATGATCCCGCCGGTCGCGCCATCGAGAAAATAACTGATATAGGCACCGATAAAGCTGGTGAGCGTGCCGATGAGCACCGACAGTGCAATCAGGCGCGGAAAGCGATCCGACAGCAGATAGGCGGTGGCCCCGGGGGTGACCACCATGGCAATCACCAGAAAAGCGCCCACGGTGATCATCGCCGCGACGATCGCGGCCGACAACAACGCGAAGAACAGCAGCTTGAGCAGGTCGGGCCGCAGACCGATGGAGCGGGCATGGTTTTCGTCGAAGAACGTCACCATCAGGTCTTTCCACTTCGCCAGCAGCACCGCCAGCGACACGAAGCCGATGATGGCCAGCTGCAACGTATCCTCGGGCGTGATCGCCAGGATATTGCCCATGACGATGGTCTGAATACTCACCGCCAACGGGTTGAGCGACACCATGAACAGGCCCAGCCCGAAAAACGACGTAAAGATGATGCCGATGATCACGTCGATCTTGAGGCCCGAGCGTTCGCTGAGAAACAGCATCGCGCCCGCGGCCAGCCCGCCGGCGATGAATGCGCCCACCGAAAACGGCAGGCCGAGCATGAAGGCGCCGGCCACGCCGGGTACCACCGAATGGCTCAGCGCATCGCCGATCAGCGACCAGCCCTTGAGCATGAGATAGGCCGACAGAAACGCGCACACGCCGCCCACCAGCGCCGACACCCACATGGCGTTGAGCATGTAGCTATAGGTAAACGGCTCGATGAGCGTATCGATCATGCGTCGCGTTCGCGCGGTTCGCGGGTCAGCGGCGCCTGGCGATGGCTGTCGTGCTTGCCCGGATCGCCGTAGTGCACGAAGGGACGCTCGTCGTCGGTGATGATGGACACCTCGCGCGGGTCGTCGTCATCGTGCAAAGTCGCGCCGCCAAGGCTGAAATGACGCAGCACGCCGCCGAAGGCGCGCTCCAGGTTGGCGCGGGTGAAGGTGGTGTCGGTCGGCCCGTAGGCGAGCACGGTCTGCTTGACCAGTACGCTCTGATCGCAGAACTCCGGCACGCTGCCCAGATTATGGGTGGATACAAGCATCACCCGGCCTTCGTCGCGCAGTTCGCGCAGCAATTTGACGATGCGCTCTTCGGTGCCGACATCCACCCCGGTGAACGGTTCGTCGAGCAGAATGATCTGGCCGTCCTGGGCCAGCGAGCGGGCTAGGAACACGCGCTTGCGCTGACCGCCGGACAGCTCGCCGATCTGGCGCTGCCGGAAATCGGCCATGCCGACGCGATCCAGCGCGCCCGCGACCGCCTCGCGATCGGCCCGCTTGGGCCGGCGTAAAAAACCCATATGGCCGTAGCGGCCCATCATCACCACGTCTTCGACAAGCACCGGAAAGCTCCAGTCCACGTCCTCGGCCTGCGGCACGTAGGCCACCATGTTGTTGCCCAGCGCCTGCTTGATCGTGTGCCCGAGCAGACGAATATCGCCCTCGGCCACCGGCACGAAGCCCATGATCGCCTTGAACAGCGTCGACTTGCCGGCGCCGTTCACACCGACCAGCGCCGCGATCGAACCGCGCGGCGTGGTAAAGCTCGCGTCGTAGAGCGCGGTATGGCCGTTGCGATAGGTCACGGTCACATGGCGGGCCACAATGCCGTCGTGCGTACTGTCTCGCGGGGCGGCTCGGCCCGAGTTCGCGGCAGACTCAGCCATGGTGCATGCCGTTAGATAGGTGCGAACGCCGATCATGGCTCATTGGCCACGACCGTGCAGACCGTCGGCAATGGTTTGTGCGTCCACGCGCAGCAGGTCGAGATAGGTGGGCACCGGCCCGTCGGCCTTGGACAGGGAGTCGACATACAGCACGCCGCCGTAGTGCGCACCCGTGTCGCGAGCCACCTGACGCGCCGGCGAGTTATTGACCGTGCTTTCACAGAACACGGCCGGGATATCGTGTTGCCTGACCCCGTCGACCACCTTGCGCACCTGCTGCGGGGTGCCGGTACGCTCGGCGTTTATCGGCCACAGATAAAGCTCCTTCATGCCGAAGTCGCGGGCCAGATAACTGAATGCGCCTTCGCAGCTGACCAGCCAGCGCTGCGACTCCGGAATACGCCCGATACGCTCGCGTAGTGGTTCGATGGTGTCGCGGATCTGTTTTTTGTAGGCCGCGGCGTTGTCGCGATAGGCCTGGGCATGATCGGGATCCTGCGCGATAAGCGCGTCGCGGATGTTGTCGACATAGACTTCGGCGCCCTCGAGCCCCATCCAGGCATGCGGGTTCGGCATGCCTTCATAGTCGCCGGCCGCGATGGCAATCGGGCGCACGCCGTCGCTGAGGGTGGCCGAAGGCACATCGCCCAGATGATTCAGAAACTGCTCGAACCAGCGTTCCAGATTGAAGCCGTTGTAGAGAATCAGATCCGCATCGCTGGCACGTACGATGTCTTGCGGTGTGGGCGAATAATCGTGGATTTCAGCGCCCGGCCGGGTAATCGACACCACCTGCGCATGCTCGCCGGCCACGTTACGTGCCATATCCGCAAGAATGGTGAACGTGGTGGCCACCTTGAAGCGGGCCTCGTCACTGGCGAAAGTGGGCGCTGAAACCGCCCAGCAGCCAACGGCCAGGAGAGCCATCATCCAGCGTCGAATTCCCATGCGTATCTCCGGCACGAATTGAAAACGAAACCAAGACGCTGTCAAACCCGCATGACACTTGGCCCTAAAGTTTAGCCGATGCTAATTTTTCGCGCCAAGGCTGTCAATTGCGTTTGAAGGCCCGCTGGATCGAACACCGAACAGTCAAGGAACACCCATGCCCAGCCACCGTTCACAGGCTACGCCGAAATCGTCGATGCACCCGGCCAGGCGCATGAGGCGCTGGTCAGGCCGCGCGCTGGCCCCCACCCTGCTCCTCGGCGCTGGCATAGCCGCCGCCGGCCCATCCCAGGCCGAATCCACGTACGACGCCGACGTAAGCGGGGCGCCGGATATCGCCACCCGCGATACGCTGCTCGGCGATATGGGCGGGCTGCGCCCCGCTGCACAAGCCCGTGGGCTGAGCTTCGATGCGGTGGCCATCGGCGATTATTCGATCGTACTCGACGGCGGCGCGGAGCCACGCGCAACCGCCGCGCGCTATCTGATCGAGGCCGGCATCGAGCTGGATACCGAGGCCGCCTTTGGCTGGCCGGGCGGCACGCTGCGCGCGTCCTACCTGGGCTTTCACGGCGACAACGGCAACCTCGACAGCGGCGATATCCAGGTCTATTCCAACATCGACGAAACGCCGCTGGATGCGTTCTATTCGCTCTGGTATCGCCAGGATCTGTTCGACGAGCGCCTGGCCATCAAGATCGGCAAGATGGATGCCAACGAAGACTTCGCCTATGTCGACAACGGCGATCAGTTCCTGAATTCCTCGCCCGGGTTTTCGCCCACCATCCTGGCGTTTCCCTCCTACCCCGATCCGGCCACCGGCATCGCGTTGTTCGCGGAGCTACCGGCCGGCGTCTATGCCCGTGCCGGCGTCTATGACGGCTCCAGCCTCAACGGCCGACGTACCGGTACGCGCGGGCCGGACAATTTTCTGGGCGACGACAGCGACCGCTTCAGCGTTGGCGAAGTCGGCCTCGAGTACCGGCTTGCCGAGCTGGACGGGCGGCTGGGATTCGGCTATTGGCGGCACGACGGCGACTTCCCTCGTTTCGACGGCGGCGTGGATGACAGCAGCGACGGCGTGTATCTGGTCTGGGACCAATCGCTCTACGACGACCCGGCCTCGCCGCTGGCAGTCGACGGCTTTGCCCAATATGGCCGGGCCGACGAGCAGGTGAGCGAATTGGCTTCGCATATCGGCGCCGGGGTTCAGGTCACCGGCCTGATCGCCGACCGTCCCGACGATCTCACCGGTTTGATGGTCAGCCGGGTGGATTTCTCCGACGCGCCGGGGGCCGGCTTCACCCAGGACCACGAAACCGCGCTCGAAGTCTTCCACGCCGTTCAGGTCACGCCCTGGATGGCGCTCAAGCCGGACTTCCAGTACATCGTCAACCCCGGCGGCATGGGACTGGACGACGCCAGGGTCGCGACCCTGCGCGGCGAGATCGCCTTCTAGCCACGGCCGGCCCGACATGACGGCACGCGTTTGACGTAGAAGCCCGGGCGGCCTAAAACGTTCGCCATGAAATTCGGCGTCATCGGCGACATACACGGCTTCTGGGACGAACGCGATACCGCGTTCTTCAATGCCAGCGACTACGACATGCTGTTGTTCGTGGGCGACTTCGCGCGCGTGGTCAACAGTCTTCCCGTGGCGCGCCAGCTCGCCGCCCTGACCAAGCCGGCCTGGGCCATTCCGGGCAATCACGACGGCGTAGGCCTGTGGCAGCTGCTTGCCGAGGTCAAGAACCGGCCCCTGGCGGCGCGGCTGGGCGCCCGCGGTATGCACAAACGCGTACGTCAGCTCGACGAGGCCCTGGGCGGCGTCCGTCTGGGCGGCTATACCCTGGCCGAACTCGATCGCGACCTGGGCCTGCTTGTCGCCCGTCCGCATGCCATGGGGCCCGACCGTTTCTATTATCGCCACTATCTGAAATCGGCTTTCGGTGTCACCGATTTCCAGGCCAGCGCGGACAAGCTATGCGCGCTCGTCGACGCCGCCCCCGAAAACCTCATCGTGCTGGCCCACAACGGCCCGGGCGGCCTGGGCGATACACCGGGTACGCCCTTCGGCTGCGACTTCGACCCGGAACACGGCGACTTCGGCGACCCGGATCTGCGCTCCGCCATCGACCATGCCCACGCCACGGGCCGGCACGTTCGCGCGGTGCTGGCCGGGCATATGCACCATCGCAGCAAGCATACCGGCGCCTGGCGCGATACCTGGGCTCAGGACGCCGCCACGCTCTATCTCAATGCCGCACGCGTGCCGCGTATCGAAGACGACGGCGCAAGGCGCCACCATATTGCGCTCACGGTCGACGCCGATACAGTGCAGGCCGAAACCGTGTTCGTCGACAACGCCGGTCACGAGGTCAGCCGTTGCCCGCTCGGGCGCGCCTGAGCGCGAGATCGCTAGCGCTCGCTTGCGATCAAGCCGCACAGGGGTAACGTCATCACCAGCATCAGCAGGCCCACGCCGGCATAGCTCGGCCCGAAACCCAGCAGGCGGCCGAGCTCCAGACCGGCGGCCGGGCCGAGCGCGCCGCCGAAATCGCTCGACCACTGATACACCGACAACGCCCGGCCGTGCAGATGCGCAGGCGCGACATCGCCGAGCAGCGTCAGCAAGGGAATGGTCAGCCCGCCCGAGCCGACGCCGATCACCATCAGCGCCGCGGCCGCGGTAAGCGATGTACCGGCCAGGCCGAGACCCACGAAACCGATGGCCACCAGGGCCATGGCCGGCAGCAGCAATCGCGTGCGCGATGCCGAGCGATCGAGTATGCGCCCCGCGGCCAGCGACGCACCCGCCCGAGCGGTCATGAGCACCGCCATAAGCAGGCCGGCACTGCCTTCCGGGCCCAGCCCGAATACGAACAGCCCGCGCTGATCCACCAGCACCGCGATGGTGGCCAGCAGCACGCCGGATACGGCAAAGAACAGCAGCGCGTTCGCGCCCCAGATGATGCGCAACGTCTTCACGCTTAGAAGCGCACGCCACTGTTCGCGCGTGCTTTCGCTGTCCGTGCTCGGCCGTTTTTCCCCCGCCTGTGGCGCCGGCGTGGGTGGCAGCAGGAACAGCGTCAACGTGGCGGCGGCCACGCTCAGCGCGGTGGCGGTTAAAAACGCGGCGTTGGCCGAGGCCGCATCGGCGATCAGTCCGCCGATGACGAGCCCCGCGGGCAGCCCCAGGCTGATGGCCGTACGCACACGCGCGGTCATGCCACCTCGGCTGGCGCGTGGCGCGATGGCCATCACTGCCGCCAGGGTGCCCACCAGCAGCAGCGAGGAACCGATACCCCAGATGACGCGCCCGGCAAGAAACCACAGGCCCGGCGAATCGGCCACGAGCCCCACGGAGAAGGCCAGCGTACCGGCGGCCTCGATGGCCAGGCCCACCGCCACGGGCCAGCGGGCGCCAAAACGATCGAGCAGACTGCCGGTGACCGGATTGAAACCCAAGCGGGTGATGCGGTTGGCCGACAGGATCAGCCCGATCATGAACCCGGAAATACCCAGATCCATACCGATCACCGGGAGAATCGGGAACACAACGCCACCGCCCACGCCGCCCAGAAAGGCGATGCCGGCAATCCCCCACCCGGTCGCGGGGCTTTGTTTAGGTTGCACCGGCGCGCTGAAAATCAGCGGCTGGCCCGCGATACGGCTTCGGCAGTCTGTATTTCAGCCGCGTCCGCAGCCCGGCCGTAGCGCGCGGCGACCAGAGCGCACACAATCAGCTGCAGCTGATGGAACAGCATCAGCGGCAGCACGGCACTGCCCAAGGCGCTGCCCGCGAACAGAACCTTGGCGATGGGAATACCGCTGGCCAGGGATTTCTTGGAACCACAGAACAGCAGCACGATTTCATCCTCGCGGGAGAAAAAGCGCCGGCCGACCGCGAAGGTCAGGCCCATCACGATCGCCAGCAGCACGGCACATACCACCGCGATGACCGCCAGTGCCGACAACGGCGTGCGCTGCCAGAGCCCTTCCACCACCGACGCACTGAACGCGCCGTAGACCACCAGCACGATCGAGCCCTGATCGACGAACTTGACCAGCCTGGGGTGTGCGGCCACCCAGCTGCCGATCCAGCGCCGCGCGATCTGGCCGACAACGAACGGCAGCAGAATCTTGACCAGAATATCGACCACGGCGTTGAGCGAACCACCGCCGCTGATCGACTCGCTGCTGATCAGCAACCCGGCCAGCAACGGCGTGATGAAAACGCCCAGCAGGTTGGACAGGCTGGCGCTGCACACGGCCCCCGGAATATTGCCGCGGGCCACCGAGGTAAACGCGATCGACGACTGTACCGTCGACGGCAGCAGGCACAGGAACAGCACCCCTGCGAGCAGTTCCGGCGTGAGCCAGCCCGCCAGCAGGGGCTGCGACACCAGACCGATTAACGGAAACAGGGCGAACGTGGCCAGCAGCACCGCCACATGCAGTCGCCAGTTCGTCGCACCCGCATAAATGGCGTCGCGCGAGAGCTTTGCCCCGTGCAGGAAGAACAGCAGCGCGATGGCGGCGTTGGTGAGATAGTCGTAATAGACCGCCGCGGTGCCGTGGATCGGCAGAAAACTCGCGAGCGCGATGGCGCACAGCAGCGCGAGGATGAATCGATCCGGCAGGATCCGCTTGAGCCAGCTTAATTTCTGCATAGCGCAATTATACCGGCCGCGCCCTGGCCTGTTCACGCTTCACGCCCGACGGCCCGAAACCGCGCCGGCCGAAGCCATACCACGCCTGGCGTGCGTGCTGGTCGTGGCAGAATGGTGCGATGCCCGAGTTGCCCGAAGTCGAAACCACGCGCGCGGGGATCGAACCGCATGTGCGCGGCCAGCGCGTGCGTACGGTCGTCGTGCGCCAACCCCAGCTGCGCTGGCCGGTGTCCGAGGCGCTGGCGCGGGTACTGCCGGGCCAGCGCATCCGCACCGTCCATCGGCGCGCGAAATATCTGTTGTTCGAAGCCGAGACCGGGCATGTCTGCCTGCACCTGGGCATGTCCGGGCGGCTGCGTATCGTGCCCGCCGATACGCCTGTGGCCACGCACGATCATGTCGATATCGTGCTCGACAACGACTGGACGGTGCGCTTCAACGACGCCCGGCGTTTCGGTTCGATATTCTGGCTCGACGAGCCGCCGCAGACGTTCTCGCTGCTGGCCCATCTGGGCCCGGAACCGCTCGGCGATGCGTTCGACGGCGACTGGCTCTATGCCCGATCACGCGCACGCCGCGCGCCGGTGAAGACGTTCATCATGGACAGCGCGACCGTGGTCGGCGTGGGCAATATCTATGCCTGCGAAGCACTACACGCCGCCCGTATTCATCCCCGCCGGCCGGCGGGGCGCATTGGCAGGACGCGTTACCATGCCCTCGCAGCGGCCATACGGCAGGTATTGGCCGATGCCATCGTGGCCGGGGGCACGACATTACGCGACTATATCGGCGTGGACGGGGATACCGGGTATTTTCAGCTGCGCCTGGCCGCCTATGGCAAGGCCGGGCAGCCCTGCCCGCGCGGCTGTGGGCCGATCCGTCGTGAAGTCATCGGCCAGCGCAGCACCTTCTTCTGCCCGGTCTGCCAGAAATGAACGCGCTGTTCGGGCGCACCGCTTTCTACTGCCTGGATTGAGTCCATGCGCTATATCGCTTTAATCGCCTTCATTGTCGCCACCGTGGGGTTCGGCTATCTCACCCTCGGCATGCCGCGTTATTTCGGGCTGTTCTTTCTCATCAGCGTGGCTTTTCTGGGCATGGGGCTGCACGACTTCTTCCAGCGCGAACATGCGCTGCTGCGCAACTATCCCCTGCTGGCGCATTTCCGCTGGATGATCGAAGCGATCCGCCCCGAGATCCGCCAGTACCTGCTGGAGTCGGATACCGAGGCCGCGCCCTTTTCGCGTGAGCACCGCTCGCAGGTTTACCAGCGCGCCAAGAACGTCAACGACGCCGACCCGTTTGGCACCGAACACAACGTCTATGCCGAAGGCCACGAATGGCTGGTGCATTCGATCGCGGCCAAGACGCCGAGCGAGACTCCGCCGCGGGTGCGTATCGGCGGCCCGCAGTGCAGCCAGCCTTATGAGGCCTCTACGCTCAATATTTCGGCGATGAGCTTCGGCTCGCTGTCGGCGAACGCGATCCGCGCGCTCAACCTGGGCGCGGCCAAGGGCGGCTTTGCCCACGATACCGGCGAGGGCTCGGTCAGCCGCCACCACAAGGAATTCGGCGGCGACCTGATCTGGGAGATCGGCAGCGGTTATTTCGGCTGCCGGCGCGCGGACGGCGGCTTCGACCGCGATCAGTACGTCCAGGTCGCCAACGATGACCAGGTCAAGATGATCGAGATCAAGCTCAGCCAGGGTGCCAAACCCGGCCACGGCGGCGTACTGCCCGGCTCCAAGGTCACCCCCGAGATCGCCGAGGCACGCGGTATCGACGTGGGGCAGACCTGTGTTTCGCCGCCGTCGCACTCGGCATTTTCCACGCCGATCGAACTGATGGAGTTCATTGCCGATCTGCGCGAGGGTGCGAACGGCAAGCCAGTGGGCTTCAAGCTCTGCGTGGGCCACGGCTGGCAGTTCATGTCCATCGCCAAGGCCATGCTCAAGACCGGCATCACCCCGGATTTCATCGTCGTCGACGGCGCCGAGGGCGGCACCGGCGCGGCCCCGCTGGAGCTGGCCGACCATGTCGGCACGCCACTGCGTGAGGGCCTGGTGTGGGTACACAACACGCTCGTCGGCGCAGGGCTGCGCGATCGTATCCGTATCGGCGCCTCGGGCAAGATCACCTCCGGCTTCAAGATGGCCGCGAACATGGCCCTGGGCGCGGACTGGTGCAACTCGGCGCGCGGCTTCATGTTCGCGGTGGGCTGCGTACAGTCAGAATCCTGTCATACCGACCGCTGCCCCACCGGCGTAGCCACCCAGAACAAATGGCGCCAGCGCGCGGTGGTGGTGCCCGACAAGGGCGAACGCGTCTACAACTTCCATCGGCGTACGGTCGCGGCCATGCAGGAAGTCGTCGCCACGGTCGGCCTCGACCATCCCGGCCAGCTCCGCCCGGAACATCTGTGCCGGCGTACTACCGACTCCGAAATCCATACCGCCGACCAGGTCTACCGGTTCCTGGAAACCGGCGAGCTGCTCACCCGCCAGGGCGACGGCCGCTACGAGCAGGCCTGGCGCAAGGCACAGGCGCATAGTTTCCTGCCCGCGATCTAGGCACCGCGCCCCGAGGACCCGCGAACGATACGGATACGCGCAGCGCCGACGCATGCGCTACGCTCGGTCATACCGTTCTCACCCAGGGCGCTCTGCGCCGGGAGTACTGATGACCGTAACGACCGTTCACCGGCCGGCCGAGGCCCCGCAAACCGCGGCCGAGGTTCGCGACTATGCCGGGCAATACTCGACCACGCGCTTCTGGACCAAGGTCTCGCGGGTCGCCAAACGCGCCGGCTACGAGCTGCTGGAAAAGGCCCTGTGGCTGCACTATGCCGCCCAGCGCCCGGAGACGCCGCGCTGGGCAAGGGTCACCGCCTACGGCGCGCTCGGCTACTTCATCCTGCCCATGGACGCGATTCCGGACTGGCTGTTCGGTTTCGGGCTGACCGACGATCTGTCCGCCCTCGCGCTGGCGGTGGCGGCCCTGTCGCAGTACATCAACGACGACGTGCGCCGCCGTACCGCCCAGAAGCTCGATCAATGGTTCGAGCGCCCCGCTTACAAACGCCCACTGCGGCGAGTCGAGTAACATCATGACGGTCAAAGATTTTTCGGGCCGGGTGGCGCTGGTGACCGGCGCCTCGGCCGGGGTCGGCGAAGCCACGGCCCGCGCGCTTTCGGCCGCGGGGGCGAAAGTCGTTATCGCTGCCCGGGGGTTGGAAAAGCTCGAGCGCGTCGCAGCCGATATCGACGCCACCCCCATCGCCGCCGACGTGGCGAGCGAGGCCGGCTGTCGAGCGCTCATCGAGCAGGCGCTGGCCGTGCACGGGCGACTCGATATGCTGGTCAACAACGCCGGCTGCCATCATCGCGGGCCGGTGGCCACGCGCAGCGCCGACGAAATGGGCCAGATGGTGGATACCAACCTGCGTGCCCCGCTGATGCTGTCGCGGCTGGCGCTGGACGCGCTCGGCCAAAGCGACGGCGCGGCCATCGTCAACGTGGCGTCGATCGCCGGCTATATGCCGCTGGCCGGCAGTGCGAGCTATTCGGCGACCAAGTTCGGGCTGCGCGCCTTCACCTATGCCCTGGCCGATGAACTCGCCGATACCGATATCAGCGTGAGCGTGGTCTCACCCGGCCCGATCGCCACCGGTTTCATCCTGGAGGATATCGATTCGGTGTCCGATATCACCTTCTCGCAGGGCATGAGCACGCCTGAGCAGATCGCCGAGCTCATCCTCGCCTGTGCCCGAGACGGCCGTGTGGAACGCGCACGCCCGGCCATGAGCCGGGTGATGGCCACCGCCGGCTATCTGCTGCCCGCCCTGCCTCGCATGCTGCATCCGCTGCTCGCCGCCAAGGGGCGTCGGGCCAAGGATCGCTACCGACGCAAGGCGTAAAATCACCCACTTGCACGGCTCTGCGGCGGCGCGCACAGTACGCGAACCCCCTACGAACAAGGATTTAACTGATGGGCATCATTGCATGGATCATCTTCGGCCTGATTGCCGGCGCCGTCGCCAAGCTGCTCATGCCCGGCAAGGATCCGGGCGGCATCATCGTGACCATCGTCATCGGCATACTCGGCGCGGTGCTCGGCGGCTTCATTTCCACTGCCCTGGGCATGGGCACGGTATCGGGCTTCAACCTCGGCAGTTTCTTGATCGCCATTCTTGGCGCCATTCTGCTGCTGTGGCTGTATCGCGTGATGAAATCGCGTTGATTGACGCGTTGGTTATATAAAACCGGCAACCGGCGCAGCGATGCGCCGGTTTTTTTATGCAGATCGATATCAAGGTCGTACCCGGCGCATCGAAGGATCAGATCAGCGGCTGGCTGGGGTCCGCGCTGAAGCTGCGCGTGCGCGCCGCGCCTGAAAAAGGCAAGGCCAACCGCGCCGTTGTCGCACTGCTGGCCGAGGCTCTAAACGTTGCGCCGGCCGCGATACGTATCGAGCGCGGCCATACACGCGCGCTCAAGCGTGTCGCCATCGACGATATCGACGCGGGCGAATTCGCCCGGCGACTGGGCTCGCCCGCGCCATGATCGTCGTCTATTGCACGCTGGCCGCGCTGGCCGCGATCGGGGTAATGCTGCTCGGCCATGCCACGACACGCCTGCGCCGACGGCGTGTATTCACCGCCACCTGCTCGGGCGCCTGCGGCGGCCTGTGTCTGGCGCTGACCGCCCTGGCCGGCGCCCTGCTGCTCAACCTGCATACCTACCAGCGCCTGAGCTACGAACAGCCGGTGGCACAGCTGAGCTTCCAGGCGCTGGCCGACCAGCGCTTTCAGGCAACGCTTGCCACCGATAACGGCCCGCCTCGGCTTTTCGAGCTGGCCGGCGACGAATTCCAGCTCGATGCCCGCGTGCTCAAATGGCACGCTTGGGCCAATCTGTTCGGCTTCGATGCCCTATTCCGGCTGGAGCGCCTGAGCGGTCGATATCGCGATATTGCCGATGAGCGAACCCAACCGCGCAGCGTGGTGGCCCTCGACGCCGAGGAACCGGGAGTCAACGCCTTCGCGCTTGCTAGGCGCCTTCCCGGCTGGGCGAAGGCGGTCGATGCCCGTTACGGCAGCGCGACCTACGTCCCCATGGCCGATGGCGCGCGCTACCAAATCACCCTGACCCAGAGCGGACTGATCGCACGTCCGGCCAATGCGGCCGCCCGGGCTGCGATCGAACGCTGGTAGTGCCGCGGCTCAGACAGTGCCGCTGGTCGCGGTATTCATGCGCGCATAGGCGCCGGTGACATGGGCCACCAGCGTGTCGAAATCCTGCGAGAACAGCTCAACCCGACAGGCCACGCTGCGCCGGCCCACGCGGAGCAAGCTGGCGCGCGCCAACACGTCGGCGGCTTTCGGCCGACGCAGAAAATCGATATTGAAATGGCTGGTGACCGCGTATTCGCCGTCCGGCACATGCGCGATGATGGCGGCATACATGGCCGCATCGGCGGCGGTCATGAGCACCGGCCCGGATATGGTATCGCCCAGGCGGGTCATGCCCGCGTCGTAGGGCAGGCAGATATCGGCATGGGCCGCCCCCACCGCGAGCACGCGAAAGGCAGGCCGACCGGGCGATCCGACGTTGCGTCGTATCACCGTTTCGATCTGGCCTGCGTCTTTGAGGCTCACGGTGCGCTTTCGGTTTCCGAACGCGCTTCCAGCCGATCGAGACGCTTTTTGAGCGCGACGGTCTGGGCGAACGCGACGGCAGCCAGCGAAAAGCCGACCGTGCCGAATACGAAGGCGAGCATCACGAAGGTGGGCAACGGCGTCTCCCGAATATGAGCCACAAAGGACGGTACTGACGAACCCGCCACGCCTCAAGTCGACCACAGGCCGGCCAGGCCGTCCCAGGCCAGACGCAGTGCCAGCACGATCATGATAGCCCGCACTGCCTGGCGGAAACCATGCTCGGAAAACACGCCGTGCAGCCGGCGCCCGACAAGCGTACCCAGCAGGGCTGCCGCGGCCATGGGCACCAGCAGATCGAGCCGTGCGAACGCATTGAAACCATTGAGCGAAAACGCGCCGATCTTGAGTAGATGACTGCCGGTCTGGGCGACCGCCAGGGTGGCGATGATCTGTTCCTTGCGCCAGTCGTCGCGAAGAAAGAACGGTGCTACCAGCATGCCGGTGGCCCCCACCACCGGGCCCAGTACGCCGGCGATCGCGCCGGCCGCAAGCAGGCCGCCCCGCCCGTGGATCTTCAGGCGTGCCGCCCAGCTCGGCCAGACGGCCAACGCCACGAAAAGCGCCAGAGTCAGCCGAATCCAGTCCGGGTTGGCATCGACCACCCAGGGCGCGACCAGAAACGGCCCGGGCACGGCCGTGAGCGCGAACAGCGCCAGCGCCGGCCAGCGCACATGGCGGCCATAGGCGACGCTGCGCGAGGCGTTGGCCGCGAACTGCACCCCGGCATGCAGCGGCAAAGCCAGGGCCGGCTGCATGCCCAGCGCGAACATCAGGGCGATCAGCAAAGTGCCGCCGCCCATGCCGGCCATGCCCGACAGCACGGCGGTGACAAAGGCGGCCGCGACCAGCAGGGCAGTCAATGCGAAAGCGGCCCGCGCTCGCTCCTAGCGACGCCAGGCATGAAACCGCGCCAGCCAGGGAAAGACCCACTCAGGCGCATGCGCTTTTTTCCATTCGCTGGCGGCAAAACGGTTGGCCTCGGCCAGGGTCGGATAGGGATGAATGGTCGCCAGCATCTTGTTCAGGCCGATGCCGTGCTTCATCGCCGATACGAATTCGATGATCAGCTCGCCGGCTGCCTCGCCAACGATGGTGGCACCCAGAATCGTATCCTTGCCGGGCACGGTCAGCACTTTCACCACGCCCTCGCGGGCCGATTCGGCGATTGCGCGATCCAGGCCGGCCAGATCGTAGCGGGTGACTTCGTATTCGATGGAGGCGGCGCGCGCGCTGTTCTCGTTATGCCCCACATGTGCGACCTGGGGATCGGTGAACGTACACCAGGGCAGCTTGGAATAATCCACCGCAAAGCGCTTGAAGGCGCCGAACAGGGCATTGACCGTGGCATGCCAGGCTTCGTGAGAGGCCGCATGGGTGAGCTGGTAGCCGCCAATGGCGTCGCCACAGGCATAGATGCTCGGCAGCGCGGTCTGCAGATATTCGTCCACCGCGATACGCCCGTCCTTGATCAGGCCCAGCTCTTCCAGGCCCATGCCCTCGGTGCGCGCCTTGCGACCGACGGCCACCAGCACCCGGTCGCAGCGAATCTCGGTCTCGCGCTCGCCCAGCTTGCAGGTAAGCACCGTTTCGCGGCTGTTACGGCTGGCCGCCGTCACCTTGAGGCCGGTTCGCACGGTCACACCCTCGGCAACGAGCCGATCGCGCATCTGCGCGCTGATATCGTCGTCCTCGACCGAAAGGATGCGCTCGCCCTGCTCGATGAGCGTCACCTGGCTGCCCAGCCGTGCGAAGGCCTGGGCCATTTCGCAGCCGATCGAACCCGCCCCCATCACGGCCAGGCGCTCAGGCAGCTCGGTGAGATCCCAGAGGGTGTCGGAGGTGAGATAGTCGATATCGGCCAGTCCGTCGATCGCCGGTACGAACGGCACCGCGCCGGTCGCCAGCACGATATGACGCGCGCTCAGCCGCTGGCCGTCGTCGGTTTCCACGGTCCACGGGTCGACCAGCCGGGCGCCGGCCTGAATACAGTCCACCCCCAGCGACTCGTAGCGCTCGACCGAATCATGCGGCGCGATCGTCGCCACCACCGACTTCACCCGATCCATGACGTCCTGGAAATGAAAGTTCGCGCTGGCCGAGCGAATGCCGTAATCCCGGCTATGGCGAATCTCGTGCATCAAGCGTGCACTACGTATCAGCGCCTTGGAGGGTACACAGCCGGTATTCAGGCAATCACCGCCCATCCTGTTCTTTTCAATAAGCGTGACCTTGGCCTTCACGGTGGCTGCAATCAGCGCGGCCACCAGCCCGGCCGAGCCGGCGCCGATCACGATCAGGTTGCGATCGAAATGCTTGGGCTTGTCATAGCCGGCGAGCGCCTTGCGCGAAGCCATGAAATCCAGCGTCTTGCGGGCGATCAGGGGAAACAGACCCAGCAGCACGAAAGAGCCGATCAAACCCGGCGACAGCACGCCCGACAACGATTCCACCTGACCGAGCTGGGTGCCCGCATTCACGTAGACGAGCGTGCCCGGCAGCATGCCGAGCTGGCTCACCCAGTAGAAGGTGCGCGTGCGAATCGGCGTGAGGCCCATGGCCAGATTGATCACGAAAAACGGAAACACCGGTACCAGCCTCAAGGCGAACAGATAGAAGGCACCGTCGCGCTCGACGCCGCGATTGAGCGCTTTCAGGCGCTGACCGAAGCGCTTTTGAACGCTTTCGCGCAGCACGAAGCGCGCGATGAGAAAAGCCAATGTGGCGCCGATGGCCGATGCGAACGACACCAGCAGCGTGCCTTCGACCAGGCCGAACAACGCGCCACCGACCAGCGTCATCACCGCTGCCCCCGGCAACGAGATGGCCGTAACCGCGACATAGATCGCGAAGAAACCCACCGCGAACAGCAGACCGTGGGCGGCAGCCAGCTCGCCGAGCGCGGCGCGCTGGCTTTCGAAACAGGCCAGGCTGAATACCTGATCGCTACAGGCCGCCCCGAGATACTGCCCCGGGTTCACCACGAACCAGGCCGCGATGAGCGCGATAACGAAAACGGCCAGGCCGATACGGGTGATGGTCATCGATTGCTTTCCTTTCAAACGCCTGCGAGCTTCGGCACCGACAGGCTATGTCGTTCGGGCGATTACGCCGCGACAGCGCATCCAGACGCCGTGTGCAGGCCCGCTAATAAAGCCCAACTATCGGTACAACATGCCCATGCCTGAAATCACGGCACGTCTGCTAGACTCGCCGCTCATTTTTACACGGTCTTCGCCGGCCGCATTCGCCCGAATAACCATGCACGAAACCGACAACCTCCGTATCAAGGGCATTCAGGAATTGATTTCTTCGCAGGCGCTACTCGAAGAGCTGCCCGTGAGCGAAGCCGCGTCCGAGACGGTCTACAACACGCGCACGGCCATCCAGAAGATTCTGCACGGCGAGGACGACCGCCTGCTGGTCGTAGTCGGCCCCTGCTCCATTCACGACGTGGACGCCGCGCTCGAATACGCCAAGAAACTGGCCGATGCGCGCGAGCGCTATGCCGATGATCTGCTCATCGTCATGCGGGAGTACTTCGAAAAACCGCGGACCACG